>JAEURE010000243.1 GCA_016789485.1 Anaerolineales bacterium
TTGTCCACATCCTTAAAGATAGAAAGGATCTCCTCGTCTGTACCATGCTTGATGGGAGATTCTTTGATGCCGTCGCTGACAGCGGCAAGAGCCCGCAAAAACACAGTAATTGGAACTGTGCGTTTGCGATTGAACTTCAGAATAATGTAATCGGATTTGCGGGTCTCAAACTCCATCCACGCGCCACGATCAGGAATCAACTTGGCCATTGCGAGCGGACGTCCGGTAGCGCGATCTGCGGGAGCTTCAAAATAAACGCCGGGGGAACGAATTAATTGGGAAACAACAACGCGCTCGGTACCATTAACGATGAAGGTACCCTTATCGGTCATCTCCGGAAAATCGCCCAGAAAAATATCCTGCTTAATTGGCTCCGGCACATCGGGCCCGGCAAGAAGAACAGACACATACAACGGACTTGAATAAGTGAGGTCGCGCTCAACACATTCTTCAATGTTGTGCTTCGGATCGCCAAACCAATACTTCAAACCCCATTGCTGGGATTCTGGTCCACGGCTTGGGAAAAATAACTTCATTCCCTTGTTGTAAGACTCAATTGGAGATATCTCATGGAAGAGATCTCCCAGACCTTCTTTCTTTAGTCTTTCAAATGAATCAAGTTGTACTTCTATTAAATTGGGGAGATCGAGCTTTACTGGAATTCGTGCGTAACTTTTTTGGGGCAAAGAAGATGCCATTCTTCTCTCCTGACTTTGTTTGGCTGAATGATGAAACGATTTTAACTGTCCCTTTGGACAGCGACCTAAAATTATATCGAATCGAGCGCAAAAAGTCAAGAATGAGTATCCAAGAATATGTAAAAACGTATATTGCTCAACTCTTTTCTTGACAATCCATATAACTGCGTGTAAAATCACGGACGCTTAACAACTAAACACATTGCCGAGATAGCTCAGTTGGTAGAGCACGCGACTGAAAATCGCGGTGTCCCCAGTTCGATCCTGGGTCTCGGCACTCTCGGCCAAGTAAGCGGTCGTAATCTGCGGGCGTAGTACAGTGGTAGTACGTCTCCTTGCCAAGGAGAAGGTCGTGGGTTCGAATCCCATCGCCCGCTCAAACATGGAGGATTGCGGATTGGAAAGAATTCAGTCAGCAATCCTCATTGTATAAAATGGCGTCGTGGCCAAGTGGTAAGGCAAGGGTCTGCAAAACCCTCATTCACGGGTTCAAATCCCGTCGACGCCTCTGAAAACGGGTTCGCAATGCGAGCCCGTTTTTGCTTCCCACACACCACTATTACAATCCATTTGGCATGGATTTTTTGTTCAATAATGTCTATAATGATTCAAGGCATGTTTGCACAAAATTCATGAAAAAACTGAACTTTTCTTTCGCCATTAAAATATCCCTTGCTTATTTTGCAGCAGGGATGTTATGGATTCTATTTTCCGACAAAATCATTAACATGGTAGTTGATACCCCTGCAGCAGCATGGCTGGTTAAGAACTATTTTTTTGTTATCCTAAGCAGCCTGCTATTATTTATTATATTAAAAAATTCTTACACGTCCCTGGAAGCCCAAGAGGAAAAAAAAGTTAAAAGTACTCTCCGTGACGCAGAGGAACGTTACCGTCTACTGGTAGAGAATTTGCCCGCCGTCATTTTCATGGACCGATTCAACAACAGTCAAACAACCCAGTATATCAGCCCCCGCATAAAAGATCTGCTTGGGTATACAGCAGAAGAATGGGTAAATCGCAGCGACCTTTGGGAAAACTCTCTTCACCCCGAAGACAGGGAACGTGTACTTGCTGAAGATAGCCGCACAAATGCAGTTGGCGAGCCTTTTCGTACGGAATATAGAATGCGCCATCGAGACGGCCATTATGTTTGGATAAAGGAAGATGCTTTCATCATACGAGGAGAGGACGGCACTCCCCTATTCTGGCAGGGGATCCTACTGGATATAACCGAACAAAAACGAACTGAGGACGCCTTGTTGCGCCGCGACGCAATTCTGCGCACCGTTGGTTTTTCAGCAGAACAATTTCTAACATCTACAAATTGGGAACAAAGCGTTGAAAAGGTTCTCGCCCAACTCGGAAAAACAGCGGGGGTCAGCCGAGTTTATATATTCAAAAAAGATTCAAAAGCGGATGAGAACGTTATCGTCTCGCTGGTTTATGAATGGTGTGATGAAGTCAACAACAGCAACCTTCAAAATATCAGTTTTAAAAATAATGCATTTTCACGCTGGGTAGACCATTTTGATAAAGGCAAGCCCATACTTGGGAATGTAAGAGATTTTCCACCTGAAGAACAGGAACTCCTGCACAGCCAGGGGGTTTTCACGACAATCTGCATTCCAATTCAGGTAGGATTGGATTGGTGGGGATTCATTGGCTTTGATGATTGCAAAGCCGAACGAGAGTGGAGCACAGCGGAAATTGAAGCTCTTCGTGCCGCCGCAAATACGCTGGGCACATCCATTGAAAAGAAAATCTCAGAAGAAGCATTACGAAGCAGTGAAATAAGCTACCGCGGCTTGTTTGACACGGTACAGGATGCGATCTACATTCAAGACAAAAATGGGCGCTTCCTTGATGTCAATGAAGGCGCTATTCAAACATACGGATATCCTAAAGAGTTCTTTATTGGAAAAACACCTGAGTTTCTAGGTGCTCCCGGTAAAAATGATATGGGGAAAATCAGCCAGGCTATCCAATCCGCATTTGAAGGGAGGCAACAGCAATTTGAATTTTGGGGCCTGCGCAGCAATGGAGAAATCTTTCCAAAAGATGTACGTTTATTTAAAGGGACTTATTTTGGACAGGATGCCATTATTGCAGTTGCCCAAGATATCAGCTTGCAAAAACAGAACGAGGCAACCTTACAAAAACAATTTAGAGAGTTAAGTATTCTTCATTTGGTTGCTCTGACAGCGTCAACAGCGAGGAATTCAGATACATTAATTCAGCAAATTACTGACATTATCGGGGACTCCCTGTATTCAGACAATTGCGGGGTGCTTCTGTTGAACGAGACAAAAGAGGCACTGCTGCCTCATTTTTCCTACCGGGGCAGCGATCTCGAAAATATTGACACACAGTTGCCCGTTGCAAAGAGTATCGGCGGCAAGGTTGTAAATACAAGACAATCCGTCCGCGTGAGGGATGTTTCTCTTGAACCCTCCTACTTTAAGATAAGCAGCGAAACACGTTCTGAACTTTGCGTACCGATCATAAGCGGATCAACTATCTTTGGTGTACTAAATGTGGAAAGTAAAAAACTGGATACATTTACCGAAAGAGACGAAAGACTGCTTAACACAATTGCCGGGGGGTTGGCGAATGCTCTTGAAAGAATCCAACTCTTCGAGTCAGAAAAGAAGCGTCGGTTAGAAGCGGAAATCCTTCGCGAAGCAACCGTGGAATTAACATCCAACCTAGAATTAGAGAAGCTTTCTGAAAGCATCTTCACTTCGCTGGCAAAGCTGGTCAGTTACGATAGCGCGTCCATTGAAATGATCAATCAGGGATATATTGAGATCGTTGCAGGAAAAGACATCCCTGCAGAATTGATTGGCAAAAAATATACATCAAGTTTAGATAAATGGGGCGGGCTGGAAAATCTCCGCAAAGCAAAAATCATCTTTGATATACAACAGGATGAACGTTTTGTAAAATTCGAGCAAACAAATTATATCCATGGATGGATGGGCATTCCGCTCATTTCTCAGGATAAAGTAATAGGGTTTTTGAACCTTGACAGCCGCACCCCGGGCTTCTTCAATGATGACCACGCCGCCATTGCCCAGACTTTCGCAAACCAGGCTGCCATTGCAATCGAGAACACCCGCTTATTCAAGTTGGAACAAAGCCGACGGCGGGGAGCAGAAATTCTCAGTCTTGCCACCACTTCCCTCGCCAACACATTGAATATGAACGACCTGCTTGAAAACATACTTGACTGGACGAAAAAACTTGCGCCCTACGATAGTGCATCCGTTATGTTGAAAGGATCGAATGGGGCGCTGGAACTTGCAGCAAAACGCAACCTGCCCGAACAATATCGAACCGGGCAAAAATTTCTGATGACGGAAAAATGGGAAGAGGTGGCTAAAAGCTCCAAACCGCTCATTCTCGAAGATGCTCAAAAGGATGGGCGCTTCGAAAAATGGGAGGGAAGCGAGTACATCCACGGCTGGATGGCAGTTGCCATGTTTGCACAAGACACATTAATTGGCTTTATCAACCTGGATAGCCACACACCGTGCACTTTTACAGAGGAACATGCAACCTTGATGCAGACTTTCGCAAATCAGGCTGCCACAGCAATTGAAAAGGCAAGATTGTTCGAATTGGAAAAAAAGCGGCGCGAAAGCGCAGAGATCCTTATGCGCGCCGCAACAGAGCTTACCAATTTATTGGATCTTCCCTCCCTTCAACATGCCATCCTTGAGTGGCTGTACAGAATTGCTCCGTACGATAGCGCTTCCAT
>JAEURE010000244.1 GCA_016789485.1 Anaerolineales bacterium
ATCCCATCGCAACAAATCAAGCACCGGCAGTTGTATCCACTGCCGCAGTTTTTCCTGTGGATGTCCCGCCCGTTTCCACCCCAAGAGGCATTTCTCCCATCTTTCGAGTGGAAGTCCAACACTGGGCTGACTCTATCGTGGAGTGGGCGGCCGCTTCAAATCTTAACCCGAACCTGGCTGCCACCATCATGCAGATCGAATCCTGTGGGGACCCGCGCGCGGTATCCAGCGCTGGTGCCATGGGACTCTTTCAAGTGATGCCGTTTCATTTCACCGCAACAGACAATCCTTACAACCCAAACACAAATGCCGCCCGTGGACTTGGCTATCTCGTCCGCTCATTAGCTGCCGCAAACGGAGATGCGCGCCTTGCCATGGCTGGCTACAACGGCGGCATCAGCATTATCCATCGCGGCGAATGGACATGGTCTGCACAGACGAAACGCTATGTTCAATACGGCGCGCCAATATATCAAGACGCGATCAGCGGGCTTGAATCAAGCCCTGCTTTAAATGATTGGTATTCCCGGTATGGGGTAAGTTTATGCAGGCAGGCCCATCAGAGGCTGGGGTTACCTTAATGGCAGTCCTTTGGACTGCCTTTTTTTATTATTTCAAAATATTCAACCAGATCACAAACGTCGTTCCCTTCCCTTCTTTCGACTCAACCTTGATCTGTCCGCCATGGCGCTCCACGATCCAATGCGCAATGGATAGCCCCAGCCCAAACCCGCTGGCTTTCGAACGTGTGCGTGATTTCTCCGCGCGATAGAAACGGTCGAAGATGTGCGGTAAATCCTCGGCGGGGATGCCCGGCCCCGTATCCCGCACGATGATGCGCGCCTGGTCGCCCAGCTTTCTGATACTCAGGAAAATTTCCCCGCCGGGCGGGGTGTACTGAATAGCATTTGAAACAAGATTCAGAAAGACTTGCTTCAATCTGTCGCGATCACCGCTAACCATCACCTGGTCAATGTCATTAAGATGCACATGGACTTTACTACCTGCCAGCACACGCATTTCAGTAAAGACTTCGGTCAATAAAAGATCCAATTCCACAGGCGCAAAGTTTAAGGCAAGCTTGCCCGACTCTGCCTGTGCCAGCATGAGCAATCCGCCTACCAAACGCGTCAGCCTGCCTGCCTCCTGATCGATGCTGCTCAGGGATTCTTCATCCGCAACCTTCATATGGCGGATCAAATCCACATTCCCTTTGATGACCGTCAAAGGAGTACGCAATTCATGGCTCACGTCCGCAAGAAAACGCTGCTGTGAAGTAAACAGGGATTCCAAACGCTCCAGCGTTTGATTGAACGAAACCACCATCTCCCCAATTTCATCTTCGGTAGCATCCTGATAGGGAATACGGCGCGACAGGTCATCAGCGCGATTGATCTGGTCCACTGTCTCGGTGATGGATTCCAACGGAGAGAGTGCCCGCCCCAGCACCGCCCATGAACCAATGCCTGCCAGCAAAACCGCAACTACCGAAATCACAACCATGGTTGAAAGCAGGTTGGTACGTGTTGCATCCACAACCGTGAGGCTGGCCCCCACTTGCAATGTCCCGATCACACGTTCGCCGAGGGAAAGGGGCACACTTAAGACCCGCAGATGAGCGCCGTCAAGGTAGGAGTCTTCATATATTGGGCTGTCAGATTTCAGCCCGATAGGATCGAGGGGTTTAATCAATGCACCAATGCTGGGAGAGGTTGCAACGATATGTCCATCCGGTCCCCAAACCTGTACGTATGCGTTCGAGGTCATATCCAATGGCGGCAGGCTGATCAGACTCAATTCCCCCACCGAATTTACCTTCGAGACTTGCATAATATCACTGGCCACGCCTTCCAGCATGGTGTCGACCTGGTTGAGCAAGATCACATTAACGAGAATATAAACCGCTGCGCCAAAAATAAGCAGAATGCCGCCCATAAAGGTCGTGTATAGCAACGTGAGGCGCAGGCGTAAAGACATGGGAACAGTTTAACGGGCTGAGTTTAAGATAACCTGAGAATGAAAAAAGCGGCAGAAATCTGCCGCTTGGTTGTTACGGATTTTCCCTCAGCACGTATCCCACACCACGCACAGTATGGATCAGGCGTGCCTCCCCTTCGCCTTCCAATTTCTGGCGCAGGTAGCGGATATACACTTCGAGCACATTGCTCTCGCCGCCGAAGTCGTAGCCCCATACGCGGTCAAAGATTACTTCGCGGGTCAGCACCTGTTTCGGGTGTCGCAGGAATAACTCGAGCAGTTCATATTCCTTGGCAGTCAATGCGACTACGCGGTTTCCGCGCGAAGCCTGACGCGAGCCTGTATCCAAAGAAAGGTCTGCAAATTTTAAAACAGGAATTCGTTCAGGCTGGGTACGGCGCAGCAAGGCACGCACGCGCGCCAGCAATTCATCCAGATTAAACGGTTTGACCATGTAATCATCCGCGCCGGCATCCAGCCCCTGAATGCGGTCCTGCACGGTATCCTTCGCCGTCAACATCAAAATTGGAATCGAGCCGCCCGTCCGCAAACGATGGCAAACTTCCAAGCCGTCCATGCCTGGCAGCATCCAGTCCAAAATCACAAGGTCGGGTGTATGGTCACGCGCCGCGATCAAACCCATGCGGCCGTCAATGGCAGTATCCACGGTATAGCCTTCATAAGCCAGTCCGCGCTGCAATAATTTCAGAATAGCCTGATCGTCTTCGATAATTAGGATTCGCTCATTCATGGCATTACTCCTGTTCAAAATATACCATAATTTCGCATGGCTTATTTCCCTCTCAGCATCTTCACAGCCGTCTTGAAATCATTCGGATACTCTGCGTGACACTCCATTGCCTCATTTGTCTCGGGGAGTGTGAATTTTAATGAGTATGCATGCAGTGCGGGGCGCGGGATGATATTTGTTTCCGGCGCACTGTAAAGGATATCTCCCAGCAGTGGATAACCCAGCGCATACGCATGGACTCGGATCTGGTGCGTTCTACCTGTCATCGGCACCGCCTCTACCAACGCCGACGAAGGGTAGCGTTTCAGGATCTTAAATCTCGTCTCAGAGCGGACTCCGTTCTTGTCATCCACCATCGTACGATGCTTGTGACCGACATTCACCCGTAATGGGAATTTCGTGGTCTTCTCATCCCACTTCGGCACACCGTTGAGAATAGCATGATACGTCTTTTCCACTTGATGCTTTTCAAATTGAATATTCAACGAACGGTGCGCTTCTGCCGTTAACGCAAAGATGATGATGCCGCTGGTGACCTTGTCAATGCGATGCACGATCCATATCTTCCCATATTGTTCTTCCAGCATTTTGACAAGATATACCGCATCCTTGTCCCAGCCCTCAGGCAGGACGGAAAGTCCCGCGGGTTTGTTGACGATCAATATTTGTTCGTCTTTGTAGATAATTTCCATAACAAAGATTAAACCACAGAATTTCATAAATCAATCATGCGCCTGATCGATGAAACCAAAAAGGCGTTGGAAAACCCTTGACATTAACGTTACGTTAGGGTTTATAGTAACGCCATGTTCACAGTAAAGCAGCTCTCCAAACTGGCAGGTGTCACCCCCCGCACTCTGCATCACTATGACGAGATCGGCCTCCTTAAGCCATCCCGCGTGGGCGATAATGGCTATCGCTACTACGGGGAGGATGCCGTGCTGCGCCTGCAGCAAATTCTGTTCTACCGTGAACTGGACATTCCACTCGACGACATCAAAAAGATCATGGGACGCCGTGACTATGATGTGATGGGAGCATTGCAGAGCCACAAAGAATCTCTGAACAAGCAGGCTGTGCGCATCAACCGTCTCATTCAAACAGTGGAAAATACCATTGAACATTTGAAAGGAACCAAAACAATGACTGACGAAAAATTGTTTGAAGGCTTCAGCGAAGAAGAGCAGGAGAAATATGCTCAAGAAGCCGAGAAAATGTACGACCCTGAAACCGTACGCGAATCCAACCGCAAATGGAAGGCGTATTCAGCGGCAAAGAAAAAAGCCATTCTGGCGGAAAGCAGCATCATTTACAAAGATATGATCGCTGCCATGCCCAAAGGAGCCAAAAGTGCGGAAGCGCAAGCCATCGTCGAACGTTGGCGGGCGCACATGGACTATTTCTGGACCCCGAATCTGGAACAGCTGCTTGAACTTGCCAAAGGCTACAACGACGATCCAAAGTTCAAAGCTAACTTTGACAAGATGCATCCACAACTCGCCGCGTTCATGCGCGATGCTGTGAAGGTGTACGTTGAGAGTAAAAAGTAATAAGTGAGAAGCAATAAGGAAGAGCCAGAGATGCGTTGTGTCTCTGGCTCTTCCAATTAAAGACGGGGAACATTTTTCGTGTTGTAACGTTAAATCAGTGAGATACTATTCTGGAGATAAACATGAACAAGACTTCCCAAACTTTGGTTACGCTTTTCGCACTTTCTGTATTAATT
>JAEURE010000245.1 GCA_016789485.1 Anaerolineales bacterium
GCAAACCGATGGGTTACCAGCATTTTTATTCTATCTCACAGGCAATGTCTTCTGGAGCTATTTTGCCACTTGCACCATCAATACGTCGAATATATTTGTGGGCAACAAAGACCTGTTCGGCAAGGTATATTTCCCGCGGCTGGCTGTGCCCATTTCGATCTTGATCTCGAACCTGATCACTTTTGCAATTCAGTTTGCGCTATTTCTTATTTTTATGATTTATTACTGGGTCACCGGAGATGCTGTTTCCCCCAATTGGACCGTGGTGCTGTTACCTGTTTATATCCTGATGATGGCCGGGTTGGGCCTCGGATTTGGAATTATCGTTTCTGCGCTTACCACCCGTTACCGCGACCTTCAATTCCTAGTCCGCTTTGGAGTGCAGTTATTGATGTATGCAACGCCAATCATTTATCCGCTCTCTTCCATCCCGGAGAAATATCAACTACTGATCGTAGCCAACCCGATGACTTCCATTGTGGAAGGGTTCCGTTATTCGTTTCTCGGCTCGGGTGAATTGAATCCACTCTATCTGCTGTATAGTTTTGTTTTTATGCTGGCAGCTTTGATGATTGGTATCATGCTCTTTAATCGGATTGAAACGACTTTCATGGATACCGTATGACCATTTCAATTTCTGTAGAGAATCTTTCCAAACAATACCGTCTCGGTGTGATTGGGAACCGCACATTGTATGAGGATCTTAATCGTTGGTGGGCGCGTGTGCAGGGCCGCCCCGACCCGCTCGAGAAGATCGGCGAAGTGGACCATGGTAATCGCACCGAGGGATTGATTTGGGCGCTGCGGGATGTCAGCTTTCAATTGCAGCAGGGCGAAGTGCTTGGGGTTATTGGCCGCAACGGCGCCGGAAAAAGCACATTATTGAAGATTCTCTCAAAGGTTACTGGCCCAACTACAGGTCTGGTAAAGATGCGGGGGCGGATCGCGAGCTTGTTGGAAGTGGGGACTGGCTTCCATCCTGAATTGACCGGCAGGGAGAATATCTACCTGAATGGCGCCATCCTGGGAATGTCACGCGATGAAATTACCAGGAAATTCGATGAGATCATCTCCTTTTCGGAAGTCGAGAAGTTTGTGGATACTCCGGTAAAAAGATATTCCAGCGGCATGTATGTCCGCCTAGCGTTTGCCGTGGCCGCTCATTTGGATCCGGAGATCATGGTGGTGGATGAAGTGCTTGCGGTGGGCGATGCCTCATTCCAGCGTAAGTGCCTCGGCAAGTTGAGTGAAAATGCGGGGGAGGGCCGTACGGTTTTGTTTGTCAGCCATAACATGGCGGCGATCAATCGTTTGTGCAGCCGTGCCATCCTTTTGGATCGGGGGCAAACGATCGCGGATGGTCCCGCCGCAGAGATTACGGCAAAATATTTGGCCGGTGCGGCTGAAGAAGACGGCGCGCGGACCTGGCATGAGAACGAAGCGCCCGGCACCGAGGAAGTTCGCCTGATGGGTCTGAGTATGTACAGTAATGATGGGGTTTCCAAATCGGTGTTTGATGTGAACGATGAGATATTCATTCGTTTGTCTTACCGGGTTGGCGTGCCGAATATAAGCTTCCGCTGTGCGCTAATTTTTAATACCCAGGGAGTGATCGCATTTGCCAGTATCGAGCCTTCCGAGACCGTGCGTGCGGAAAGGGGCTTGTACACATCCACGTTGAAAGTTCCCGCCCATTTATTGGCCGAAAGTGAATATTCATTGAACATTTCAATTTTTGCCTCGGCTGGAGCGAAAAAGCATTTTGTAAACCTTAGGAATGCGATTAATTTTCAGGTTTACGATTCCATGACGAAGCCGTCCGCGCGCGGCGACTATACCCAAAACCTGCTGGGCATTGTCCGCCCCATGTTAAATTGGGACACTTCCGCGAAATTAAGTAAATCGGTATGAACACCTTTAAAAATGCTCTTGTTTCCTTGTGGACAAAACCGCCCAAGCCTTACCCGGAATTGGTAAAGCTGGTGTCGAATTATGACTCACGGCGGAAGGCCGCGGAAGTCCTTTATTTGGGTGATTCGGTGCTTGAGCGAATTTCCTGGAATGACAGGGATAAAAGAACCTTGGACCGCATGGTGGCAGGCCGCCTCGTAGGAAGGAAGCGTCTCTTATGCATTTCGCATTCTGCCTATCATTTGAGGGTGTTTTATCATCTTCTGCATATATTGAAACGCACCCGTCAAAAACCGGAACTGGTGATCGTTCCGATCAATATGAGGAGCTTTTCACCTCAATGGGATTTGAATCCGGCCTGGCAGTTCGATGAAGAAATTGACATCCTGAAAAAATACATCGAGACTCCCGGGATGGAAATTCCGGTGCTGGGAAAACCGGTGGATTTCGTTCCCTTGACGGAAGCGGAGAAAATGATGGAAGTGAAATATCCGTTTACAGAATTGAGCCGTCTTGGTGAGTTTCACGATTTAATTAAAAGTAGTCCTTCCACGGAGGATGAAAAGCGCCGGCGGAAAAAACAGATCTATATTTTCCATTATCTTCATCCCTTATCATCGACCCATCCCCGGTTGCAGGCTTTGCCGATGATCATGGAGCTGCTTCGCGAATTGAACATCGGCTTGTTGGTGTATGTCACCCCGATAAATTATCAAGGCGGGGCAAGATTTATTGGAGAAGGGTTCATTGACGTATTGCGCGGAAATATCCGCGTTGCAAGGGATCTCATTGCCCAGTTTCCCAAGCGGGATGGTTTCCATTTTCTCGACTTAAGTGAAACATTGTCTTCTGAATATTTTTTCCACGCAGATGAAGCCACGGAGCATTTGAATCAAGATGGGCGTGCGCAATTGGCAGAAAAAATCGTAAATGAGATTTTCCTTATGGATGTAAAAAAGAATGGAGTTTCTTCCTTATGAAATCGCGGATTAAAGCTTTGGTCTGGGCGATTTTTCGATTGATTCAGATCGACGCCTTTTTCCGCAAGCCCGACTACCATTATGTGCCGGACTACTTTGGCAAATCGGCGCATAAACAAATGGACATACGGACTCTTCCCATATTTGGAGAACTGGCCGGGCAGGTCATTCGTGACGGACGATGTTCTCTTTATTACGACCGCCTCTTTACTATTCACCAGATTTTGGTTCACTTAAATTCCTTCAGAAAAACCGGAGAGGAAATTCACCTGGCTGAAGTTGGTGTTTACAAGGGCGGGACGAGTTATTTCATTGCCTCTCTTGCGGAAAGGCTAGATTTGAAGATTCGGCACCATTGTTTCGACACTTTTGAAGGCCATGCTGCGACGGACATTAATACTACCGTTGAAATTTCGCATATGGCTGGAGCATTTAGCGATACAAGTTTTGAATCGGTGAAGGAATATTTGATGAAATTCGAAAATATCCACATTTATAAAGGGCGATTTCAGGATACTTCCCATCACGTTCAAGATGTCCACATGAATTTTGTGCATCTCGACATGGATATTTATGAGCCAACGGTTTTTGCGCTGAATTTTTTTGACGACAAGTTGGCCCACGGCGGGGTGATATTGCTGGATGATTATGGGTTTGACACCTGCCCGGGTATACCCAAAGCGGTGAAGGAATTTACAGAGACTCATCCAGGTTATTTTGGCATGTCGTTGTTGACAGGCCAGTATTTGCTGATAAAACACTAGAAAGATTGGAATCCATATGTCAAGAAAACTTAAGATAGATAATTTCACCATTTCTGATGACAGCGATTGCTTTGTCATTGCAGAGATTGGTAACAATCATCAGGGTGACTTGCAGAAGGCAAAGGAAATGTTCAAGGCCGCCAAAGAATGCGGCGTTGATGCGGTTAAACTGCAAAAGAGGGATAATAAATCTCTATTGACTCGTGCTGCATATAACAAACCGTACGAGAATGAGAACAGTTTTGGTTCGACCTATGGGGAGCATCGCGAAGCGCTGGAATTTGGAAAGACCGAATATGTCGAGCTGCAAAAATATGCAAAGGAACTTGGTTTAATCATGTTCTCCACCGCGTTTGATATAAAAAGCGCGGACTTCCTAGCTGAACTCGATATGCCTCTTTACAAGGTCGCCTCAGGCGACCTGAAGAACACTCCGTTGCTCAAGCATGTCGCCAAGATCGGCAAGCCCATGATCATCAGCACGGGCGGTGGAACGATGGAAGATGTTCAGCGTGCGTATGATGCCATTATGCCAATCAACCAACAGTTGGCGATTCTACAATGCACTGCTTCCTACCCTGCCGAACCGCAGGATCTCAACTTGCGTGTGATTACTACCTACCGTGAAAAATTCCCCGATATTGTGATTGGTCTATCCGACCATGAGAATGGGATTGCTATGGCACTGGCGGCGTATGTGCTAGGTTCGCGCATGGTGGAACAACACTTTACGCTCAATCACACATGGAAAGGCACCGACCATGCCTTCTCGCTCGAACCGATCGGCATGCGCAAACT
>JAEURE010000246.1 GCA_016789485.1 Anaerolineales bacterium
CGAATTGCGCAGATGCCATTTTTAGATCATCAAGTTCGATTTCGATGCCTTTGCCCATTTCCACGGCGGCGGATTTTCTTTTTTCGGTAAGGGTATTACCTTGTTTACCGAGTTTTTCAAGAAGTTTGGCTTCCTGCATTTCCAATTCGTTGATGCGGTCTGCTGCACCGGTAATGGTTTCGAATTGTTTGCGGGCATCAGCGCCGTAGGCAATGACTGCGGGAATATTTCCGCCGTATTTGCGGGTGAGAGAGTGGATGAGATCCAGACGCTCTTCCACATCTTCCAGTCTCTTCGGATTGAATTCGATTTCTTCAAGATAATCACGCAAACCATGGATGATGTCGGACATCGTATCCAGCATCAGTTCGGCTTGATTCGCCAACTCCGATTGACCCGCATCTATTTTTGCGAGCGTTGCCAATGCTTGAGCAGCCTGCCCGACCAGGTCCGTTGCGGCGGGAGTCTCGGGTGAGCCTTCTTCCAACACCGCCAGCGCTTCCTGTGCATTTTGCGCGAGTGACTCGGCGTTTGCCAGCCTGTCGCGTTCCTTGCGGAGTTCTTCATCTTCGCCAGCTTTTAAACGGGCATCTTCAATTTCTTCAGCTTGGTACGTGAGGATCTCAATTCTGCGTTCCGCATCCGCCTGGGCTTTGCGTAGATCGGTCAATTCGCGGCGCAGATTCAACAAGGCGTGGTAGGTTTGGCGGTACTCTGTCAGCGGCTTGGCAACTTCTGCGTAGCGATCGAGGAGGCCGAGGTGTGCCCGGGGATCGAGCAGGGAGAGATGTTCTGCCTGCCCGTGGATATCGATCAAAAGCGCGCCGAGTTCCTTCAACAATCCAACATTCACTGTGCGGCCATTCACACGTGCCACACTACGACCCTCTTTGCGGACCTCGCGCATCAGCACCACATAATTGGGATCATCCATTAATTCTTCGCGGTTGAGGATTTCGTGCACCGCCTCTTTTTCCGGACCTTTGAGCTGGAACACACCTTCGACAAAAGCCGCCTCTGAATCAGTGCGGACGAAGGTCGTGTCCGCTTTACCACCGATGAGCATGACAACAGCATCAAGGATGATGGATTTACCCGCGCCTGTTTCACCGGTCAGGATGATCAGTCCCTGCCCGAAGCGCAGATCAAGTTTATCTATAATTGCGAAGTTTTGAATATGAAGTTCGGTAAGCATGAGAATTACCTTGTCAGTTGAATTCCAGAGATGCGTGAATAAACGGTTGGGGTTGCAATTACAAGGTAGATGACTACGCCAATGACGCCATAGATATTCCCCGTCAGAAGGAGAAGGATCGCCGCAGGCAGGGCGCCAAGCACCACGCCCGCCGCACAGGCAACGAACAATGCTCTTGAGCGGCGTTTGTTGAGCACGCGCAGGGTCAGGTTTGCGATCAACGTCCCTGCGCCGCTGCCGATGCCAGCCGCAAGGAAGAACATGAAGAAGCCGATGAAGGAGCCAATAAAAGCGACCAGGATACTGGTGATCAATGAAAGCACAATGGTGACGCCAGTTCCTGTCAGGTAGTCATACCATTCCGCGGTATCGAAAGTCTTTTGCTGTGCACGGACACATTCCTTGCAGAGGTAGCCGGTGGGGGTCCGCACTGCGCATGAGGCGCACATGGGACGTTCACAGCGCTTGCAGCGCAGGCTGGTCTCGCGGGTGGGATGGGCATAACAATAAGTAACAGTTGAATCGGTCATCGTGGAAATCCTAAAGAGTTTTCATTCATGTGAGCGGTGATGTTGCGGTAAAAATAACCAGGGTCTCCGAAACGTACAAATTGTGCAGTCACGTCAGCAGCCGTTACATTGACAATGTCATCTTCCATTAATGGCGAAGGCAATTGACCATCCACACTCAGGACTGCATTCTCACTTTTTACAACAATATTCACAGACGAGCCTTCGGACAAGACCACTGCACGATCTACCGATAAATGCGGCGCGATCGGCACCAGAAGAATATTTCGCAGTTCCGGCGGAAGAATTGGCCCGCCAGCCGCAAGGGCGTATGCTGTTGAGCCTGTCGCAGTGGATGCGATCAACCCATCTGCCACGTAGCTGGTTAACTGACGGGTGTCCACAAAAGCGGTCAAACGGACGGGACGCAGGTTTTGTCCACGGGCGACGACAGCTTCATTCAAGGCTTTCGAAATGCCGAGGCTTTCACCCGCGCGGACGTGTTCCGCGCGCAGCATCATACGGTTCTCGATCCACGCTTCGCCGTTGAGTAATTTTTCAAAGTAGTCGCGCCATTCCTTGCGGTCAATTTGAATGAGGAATCCGAGCCTGCCCAGGTTTACGCCCAATATCGGTACGCCTGACGGCGCACATAAATGCCCGGCCCGCAAAACACTTCCATCTCCGCCAACGGCAATTAACATGTCGTATTCGCCTTTTTTTACCGCCTTGCGAAGATCCTCATCATACAATGAGCCGTATGGCGCATGAATCCCTTTTTCTTTCAAGAAAGCGGCCATGGCTTCTGCTTCTGCAAAGGCTTCGGGCATTTTCGGATACGCTGTGATGACAGGTCGTTTCGGTGTGAATGACGCAGACATAACGAAATTATACCTTTGTGTGGGTCACAGACTGATACTCTGTGCTAGCCCAGCTTTTGCTCACACACATTGCGGAATCCGCATCCCCTACAACGGGACGGCTGTTCGTGTGAGCGAGGGACATCTTTCTTCGCTTCCTCGATTCGCATGTCTGCCAGCAACTCCATCAAAGCGGACTCAAGTTCCCGCGTGTACTCAATCGCGAAATCACGATTCTCGTAATGGATGATCCCATACTGCGGACGTTTGCGGTACGTTTTTTCAACCAGGAGACAATACGAGGCCAATTGAAAAATGTGCGAATCGTATGGCGACTCTGGTGCCCGCCCGGACTTTACTTCCACGGGAATGATCTGCCCATCCTTTTCGATCAGATAATCAGGCTTGCCGGTCAGCCCAAGCGCCGCATAAAAAAGCGGTTTCTCCACTTCTCCCCAACCGCGCGTGTCCGTGTAGATGACGCGTCCGCCGGGCAGTCCCGCGGCTTTTTGCTGGCGGTTCGATTGCCAAAAAAAGATGAACGCAAGGACAAAAAGGAAAAGGATAATGTACAGCATTTGACCAGCTTGCCAACTAAAGTTTTTCCGCCAGCCTTATGATTCTGCCGAGCCGTGTAAAGGCTGCGCTATCGAGATCTTTTTGCCTTTTTTTCAGGACTTTGACGAAATCATCCTTGTTGAATTCATTGATGGCGGGCAACGTCCTCTCAGCGTGCTGCGGCACTTCCTTGGAGCGGCAGGAGGCTAAATGCTCAAGCAAGTATGGGAGGATGACCTTGCTGTATTCTTCATTTTCGGCGGCTGTATGCGCCAGGACAGAAATGGAATTATCAATGGCGATGACCGAGCCTTCTTCTTTTGCCCTTTTGATTTCATCCAAATGTTTGAAAATAAAGCCCGGGTTTACCTTGGCGATTTCTGCGAGCGCGGTCATGGCTCCCCAGACCATGTTGTTGTGTCTGCTTTTCAGGAGTTTGATGAAATCTTCGCCATATGGTTCGATAAGCCCGGGTTCAATGACTCCGATTTCATACATCACATGGATACAATCCCCATGGATGTTTTTATTTTCATTCCACATATTTTGGGCGATCTCACGGATGCCTGCGATGTCTTCCCGTGCGGCAAGGTCACGCGCCAGATCAAGGTTGGGCGTTCTGTCGCGGCGGGTTTGTAAATAGGCGAGACGGTTTAGTAATTTAGACATGAATTGACTTTAACTGAAACTTGAATCAAAGTTGTGCGGCACAATAGGCTACCAGCATAAGAATCGCTGCCAGAAGCAGGAGCAGGCCAATGGTCCGTGTAAGAGCCGATGCAACGACCTGGCGGCCATGTCGTTTGTGAAGTTCCGTCCCAGCCGCAAGTTCAGCCTGATTCTGCGAGAGAGTCCCATTCTTACGGTACCACCACGAGCGGCGGCAGTATAGGTAGGTTCCAATGTCAGAAGAGCGGATCGGACGCATTTGCAGAGTATAGCACAAATTTTCTAAACCCAGCGGCCTGCGGGTTTCGCAATTCTTTTGTGATAAACTACCGATGCAAATTTTTTCTGGAGGAATGGTATGCCTGAACGCAAAACGTATTCGATCGAAATCGCAGGTGTAAAACGTGACCTGCGTCTTTTTGAGATCAAGCCTGGTTTGAAGATCGCCATCCTTAATATTTTAGGTGATACAGAACTGGTGCAGGCCTGTGCACGGGACCTCGCGAAAAAGATAAAAGATGTAAATTACGACATCATCGTCACGGCGGAAGCCAAGTCCATTCCGTTGGCGTATGCTCTGTCTGTGGAAACGAAAAAGCCCTACATTGTTTTTCGCAAGCTATA
>JAEURE010000247.1 GCA_016789485.1 Anaerolineales bacterium
AGGCGGCGGTCTGCTGATCACTGCCCTCACCTTGATCTTCGGCACCAACCCGCTTGGCTACGGACCGCGCTTATGGCTGGGCTGCTGCGGAGTTTATTTCCAACCTTCTGAACCGCTTAAGCTATTACTTGTCATCTATCTGGCGGCTTATCTTGCCGACCGTATAAGTTTTCAATTACTTTCCTTCCCGCTGCTCGTGCCTACGTTGGTTGTCACTGGGCTGGCACTAACCCTTCTGCTTGTACAACGCGATCTTGGCACAGCATCCATCTTCATCTTCATTTTCACCACATTGATCTTCCTCGCCACAGGCAAGCGGCGGGTTTTGATAAGTGCATCCGCCTTTTTGGCGCTGGCGCTCTTCCTCGGCTACTTCTTTATCGACATCATCCACATTCGCATTATCGGATGGCTCAATCCCTGGACCGATCCGTCAGGCAACTCCTATCAGATCATTCAATCGATCCTTGCGGTTGCCAACGGCGGCACCATTGGGCGCGGACTTGGGATCGGAAGCCCCTCCCTTGTCCCTGTAGCGATCTCAGATTTTATTTATGCGGCAATTGCAGAAGAATCGGGTCTTGTTGGGACCATGAGCCTGCTTGCCCTTATCTGGCTGATCCTCGCTCGGGGCTTGATCATCGCCCTGCGCGCCACAGATAGATTCCGCCGTTACCTTGCCGCGGGCGTGGTGGCGTATCTGGGAATCCAAAGCCTGCTCATCATCGGCGGAAATGTAAGGCTGCTCCCCCTCACTGGTGTGACACTACCTTTTGTTTCCTACGGCGGGTCGTCACTCCTAACATCATTTGCCGCCTTGTTCCTGCTCCTCGTCATCAGCAATGTGGAAGATGGCGAGCCGGCAGTGCTGAATGAGCAAAAACCATATTCGATCCTCGCGGGCATCCTTGCGCTGGGACTTGCCTCCGTGGCGTTCAGCACAGCCTGGTGGTCGGTCATCCGCGCGCCTGACCTGTTGCTGCGAACAGATAACCCCCGCCGCGCCATAGCAGATAGATATGTTCAACGCGGCGAATTATTGGACAGAAACAACCTGCCCATCAATATCACGGAAGGGCAAAGCGGCTCTTACAGACGAATTTATCTATATCCAAGCCTTGGGCCAGTTACTGGCTATACGCAGCCAGTCTATGGACAAGCTGGGCTCGAAGCCTCGCTTGATAATTATCTACGCGGGTTGCAGGGAAACCCGTCCAGCTTGATTCTGTGGAACGAAATGATCTACGGCACTCCCCCGGCAGGCCTGGATGTGAGGCTAAGCCTTGACCTTGGCTTGCAAGCCAAAGCGGATCAATTGTTGGAAGGAAATTCCGGCGCGGTCATTTTGATGAACGCAGAGACCGGCGAGATACTGGTGATGGCATCTCACCCAACCTATGACCCCAACAACCTTGAAGCCGAAGGTGAAACCCTTTCGCAAGATAAATCAGCGCCATTGCTCAACCGCGCCACACAAGGTTTGTATCCAATTGGGTCGGCACTGCTTCCGTTAATTCAGGCGGAATTTGGCGCACAGAAGCCCTCTGCATCAGAATTGCAAAGGCTGTATGAAAAACTCGGCCTGCTTCAAATCCCCGCGATCAATATGCCCGTTACTGCCCCGCAAGATACGAAGGTCAGCCCGTTACAGATGAGCGTTGCAGCCGCCGCACTGAGCTACAAAGGGATCATCCCCTCCCCGCGCATTGCCACAGCTGTCAACACGCCAGAGCAGGGATGGGTGGTGCTGCCAGCGTTGAGCCAGCCTGTGGAAGTGATCCAGGAATCGGCGGCGAAGGAGGCGGCGTTGTCCTTCATGAAAACAGGCAAGCCGTTTTGGAGTCATATCGGGCAGGCAAGCGTTGACGATACCAAGGTCACATGGCTGTTGGCGGGGACTCCACCTGACTGGAGAGGGACGCCATTGGTGTTGATCGTGGCGCTGGAAGACCTCAACACTGATCTGGCAGAAAGCATCGGGGAAAATCTTCTAAACGAGGCAGGGCTAAGCCAGTAGAATCAAAAAAGGTCAGGCATTGAGCCTGACCTTTTTATTTTTATTATCTAGGAACCCTGATCGCTGTCTTTGGCGCCGTAGCCAGGACCGCTCTTGAAGAATTCGTAATTGGGCTGAACATCTGCGGTGAGGTCCACAACTTCACCAGCCGCAAGTTGTTTGGTGGTTTCCAAAACAACAGGCTTGCCGTGATGGTTGGTGCCTTCGTAGTGGCCAGTGAGACCAACCTTGCTGATGTATTCGCCGCCCTTGGCAGTGTAGGCAGCAGGGACTTCGTCTTCGGGGAAGATGGCGGAATACGGGCATTCCGGCACGCAGGCGCCGCAATCGATGCAGGTGTCGGGATCGATATACATCCAGGGCCATTCTGCCACAGGCTGGCCGGGGACGATACACTCGACGGGACACACTTCGATACAACCACGGTCACGAATGCACAAGCTGGTAATGATATGGGTCATGAGATTTTCTCCTTTTGGGATAATAAACAACTTATTATAACTATTATAACTTTGTTTGTTCTTGTGACAAGGGCATGGTTCTTAAAATAAGAATCCCCTGCACTTTTCTGCAGGGGATTTGATTGGGGATGAAGTAAAAGGCAGAGCGAAGAAGAAACTCATTTGCAAAGACATGTGTCAGCAGAAAGATTCTTCACTCCCGTTGGCCGCTCAGAATGACATGTGCCTATTTTGCGGCGAATTTTTCAGCAACAGCGTCCCAGTTGATGACATTCCAGAAGGCGGTGATGTAATCGGGGCGGCGGTTCTGATAGTTCAGATAGTAGGCGTGTTCCCAAACATCAATGCCCATGATGGGAGTTAATCCATCGGAGAGCGGGCTATCCTGATTGGCGGTAGAGACAACAGCCAAGCCGCTGCCCTTCTTGACGAGCCAAGCCCAGCCTGAGCCGAAGCGGGTTGTCGCGGCTGTGGTGAATTCCGCTTTGAAGTTATCGAATGAAGTGAAGGAAGCATCGATGGTTTTGGCGAGTTCGCCCTTGGGAGCGCCGCCAGCCTTGGGTCCCATGATCTCCCAGAAGAGATTGTGGTTGTAGGTGCCGCCGCCGTGATTGCGAACCACGTTGCGAACGCCTTCAGGAGCAGCATTCAGATTGGCAAGCATTTCCACAAGGGATTTGCCAGCCAGTTCGGGGGTTTTCTCGACAGCACCATTCAGGTTGGTGATATACGCCTGGTGATGCTTGGTGTGATGAATCTCCATTGTGCGCGCGTCGATGTGGGGTTCCAACGCGTCGTATGCATAAGCGAGCTTGGGAAGTTCAAAAGCCATGGTATCTCTCCTTGAGTGGTTGTATGAAATTATGCGTCAAACAGCATGACAGTAGTAAGACCATACCCGCCATAGTCAATATTTAGCCGCGGGTATTATATAATTCGATTTTACTCCCTAACCAGTGCGCTTGCAAGAAATTAGACAATTATTATACAAATATCATATAAATCAAGGATAGTGCATGAACGAGACCCGCGCCCGCCTCTTTTTACCGTTTGCCATTCTGATTGCCATCCTCGCGGTCTCCACCGCGAGCATTTTTATCCGTTTTGCCCAAAGCGACGGAGCACCGTCCCTTGTCATAGCAGCCTTGAGATTGACTTTCGCCACGTTGATACTGACTCCGCTGGCACTGACGAAGCACCGCGACGAAATAAAGCGCTTCACACAGACCGAGATACTGCTCGGCGCTGGCTCGGGCATTTTCCTGGCTGTTCATTTTGCCACGTGGATCACTTCGCTGGAGTATACAAGCGTCGCCAGCTCGGTGGTGTTCGTTGCCACAGGTCCACTGTGGGTGGCACTGCTCTCGCCAATGCTGTTGAAAGAGCACCTCGCGCGGACGGCGGTGATCGGGTTGGGGCTGTCCATCGTCGGAGGGGCAATAATCGGCTTGTCTGATGCGTGTACATGGTCTGGCGGCTTCGCCTGCCCTGCCCTGGCAGACATTATGCAGGGACGGGCGATGTGGGGCAACTTCCTCGCGCTGGCTGGCGCCTGGGCAGTGACGGGGTATCTGATCATCGGCAGAAAACTGCGCGCGGGCATGTCGCTGGTGCCGTATATATTTTTGGTGTATGGGATGGCATCGATCGCGTTGATCGTGATCATGTTCCTTTCGGGAAATACGCCGTTCGGGTACGCGCCCAAAACCTACGGCTGGATCCTGTTACTCGCCATTCTGCCGCAACTGGTGGGACATTCCACATACAATTGGGCATTGAAATATCTGCCTGCCGCGCTGGTGGCTGTGACGACGCTTGGTGAGCCGATCGGGTCGGCGGTGCTGGCGTTCTTCCTGTTGAACGAAACGCCTGCCGTCACGACCATCATCGGCGGGGTGTTGATCCTGGCGGGGATCTATCTGGCTTCGAGGAAT
>JAEURE010000248.1 GCA_016789485.1 Anaerolineales bacterium
GAATCTCAACATCCACACCGTCCAAAGCGCGGACTGTTGTGCCGCCCATTTGGTAGTGTTTTTTCAACCCGGTGATCTGAATTAAACAAGAGGTCATGGCTAAAAGAATGGACGTTGAACTGCCAACCCGCTGGCGTTTGAAAGCAAAGTACCGATACCCGATTGAAGCAGTAAAAGTAAAAGAGTAACAACTACAACATTGGTAACTGCTTTGGCTTTCGAGAGACTGTCCCCTGCGCCAAAGCCGATCATCAGCAAAATGCAGCTCCAAATGAAAAAAATATCTACTCTTGCAAGGAGTTGAGCCGCAAACGCCGCACTCCCTGCAAAACCTGAAAGCCCGGGACTGGTAATGGAATGCCCCGCGATCAACATAAAAATAATTCGCAGCACATCGCGGATCAAGAATGGCAGGCTTGCCCAGCCCGTAATATTCAACGCACCTTGCATCGAGCCGCGTCCACCCAAAAGTGTGGAACCCAAATGCAGCAACCCGCTCAGAATCAGCCAGCCAAGCCAAAGCCCCGTCAATGCAGAGACGAGTGGAATGATGTAGGCAAACACAGGTCCCTGCATGGATTGCTGTGCTTGCATGTAGTTCGCCTGCATGTCTGGCGTCCACCATTGCCAGTCCCGCGGCAACTGCACTTCGCCCATCATTGCCGCACGTGAAGTTAAATATCCGCTGACAATTACGCTGAGAAAAGCGGAAATACTCAAAGTCAGCATGGGTGTTGACCAGCTTGGACGCGCTTCCTCCGCCAGCAGAGCAAACGTCCGCTGCGGTTGCAGGAAAACCTCAACAATTCGAGCAAAATTAAACCTGCCAGTAGATTGCAATGTGATGTTTTCTGTCATATTTTTTACCAATGTAGGGATATAAAAAATTCTAACATGCTTCCCATTTTCACGCTCACCTCATTAAACGAAAAACTGGCTGGGATTGTTCCAGCCAGTTTCATTCGATCCAATTTACAGGTCAAACAAATCGTATTTTCGTTTGAAACCATCTTCCACAGGAGGATATGCGCGCATGTAGTCTTCCTTCTCTCCGATCATTTTGGTCACAAAACCCATCAGTCCACGCCGCATCTGTCCGCCGCCCTGTGAAGCATGGCACTCGCTGGCTTTGGTTTTCGCATCTGAGACCGAGCGCGTGTTCAGCCGCACATGCACAGGGAAGGTCACTTCAGCCAATTCCTTGATGTTGATATCGCCATTACGTCCGAATTTTGTGGGGTCTTTCCCAAAAAGAGGCATCAGGAAAACTGCGGCCCGCAAGAGTCCCTTTGGAAAAACCTGAAAGTACAGAGCCTGCGGCTTGAAAGGCTCACCAGCTTCGGGGTAGAAAGAGGCGTTGTCTGCATTGGCAAAGGCAAACACCGTCGCTTTGTGAATATGAATGTGGTCGGGATGTTTATATCCGCCGATCGGGTCAAAGGTCAACACAATATCGGGCTTGATCTCACGGATATATTTCACAACCTTGCCAGCCACCTCTTCAATGGGAGCATTGATCTGCGCCTTGGGATGGTTGTTATCCTCCATGCCAGGCATGCCCGAATCGCGATAATCCAAAAAGATGACCTCTTTCAAACCCAAATGCTTTGCGGCACGCATCAACTCATCGGTACGCATTTCGGCGGTATCTTTAAAGCCGCGTAAATGCTCCTCATCCACAGTGCCAGCCTCGCCGCGCGTGGCGCAAATATAATACGTCTCATAACCGCGCTGAGAATATAGGGCAATCGTACCGCCCAAACCAAAAGACTCGTCATCGGGATGTGCAAGAACAACCAATATTTTTTTTGTCATCATTTCCTCTTTGAGATAGACGCAGAACCAGCGCACAAGTTTACCCCAATGTGATAAAATTATTTTGCTAATCAAAGGAGCGCAGCGAATGACGGACACTCTGTAGTCAACCAAATCTTTTAGGACATCCCCCTTCTGTTTTGATTCATCAACCGAGGCATGTCCTCGGTTTTCTTTTTAACTACAGGACTACTCATTATGCTTAGCATTCACAATCTCAACAAAAATTATGGCATCCAGCCAATTCTCCAAAATATAAACTTCAACATCAGCGCGGGCGAGCGCATCGGCCTCATTGGCGCGAACGGGTCAGGCAAGACCACGCTCATGAAAATTCTTGCAGGTCTCGAACTTCCTGATTCGGGAAATGTCATTTCGACGCGCCTTAATCTACGCGTTGGATATCTCGCCCAGGGAGCAGAATTCTCCCCCGAAGAGACGCTTCGCACCGCGCTCACGCCTGATTCAACAACCCAAGCAGACCCCGCCGCTGAAATAGAGTCCCTTGCTTTGGCATTGACTCAAGACCCAAACAACGAGACGCTTCACCAACAGTATGATGAGGCGCTGCGCCAGATCTCAGCAGCCAGCGTTGAGCCAGTGGAAGTCCTCGCTCCGCTTGGTCTTGCAGACTTCCCACTTGACACTCCTATTGCCCACCTCAGCGGCGGACAGAAGACTCGTCTCATGCTTGCCCGCGTCCTGCTCGAAGACCCGCACCTCCTGCTGTTGGATGAACCCACCAACCACCTCGACATTGAAATGCTGGAATGGCTGGAAGAATGGCTCAATCACTTTCGCGGCGCGGCACTCATCGTCTCACATGACCGTGCATTTTTGGACAACACCGTCAACTCCATCCTCGAACTGGATTCAGCAACTCATCTCATCCGCAAATTCGATGGCAACTATAGCAACTACCTTGACCAAAAACTGCTTGAATATGACAAGCAGTTCCAGGAATATCAAGACCAGCAGGATGAGATTGCCCAACTGCGCCGCGCCGCCAAACATATCCGCAGCATGACCATTATGAAAAAAGGCGGCAAATCAGATAGTGGAGATAAATTTGCCAAAGGTTTCTTCGGCAATCGCGCTACCAAGAACGTGGCAGGCCGCGCCAAAAATATTGAAGCCCGCATCGACACCCTCCTCACCGATGAAAAAGTCGAGCGCCCGCACGGAAGCTGGAAAATGAAATTGGACTTCGCCCAACCTGACCATCAATCCAAAGATGTGCTGGTCACCGAATCGCTATCCATTGGCTACACGCTTGAAAATCCGATACTGGAAAACATCAACCTCTTCATCCGTGCAGGTCAACGCGTTGTGTTGACAGGGCCAAATGGCGCAGGGAAAACTTCCTTCATCCGAACTATCGTTGGCAAGATTCCCCCACTTGCGGGTTCCTTCCGCTTGGGCGGCGCGACGAAGCTAGGCTACATGGCGCAGGAACAGGAATTACTCAATCCAAATTTCAATGCAGTGCAAAGCATTCAAAATGTCTCCGCCATGAACGAAACGGACACGCGCAACTTCCTGCACTATTTTCTTTTCAAAGGAGATGACTCGTTGCGTCTTTCCCGCGACCTGTCCTTCGGAGAACGCGCCCGCCTACAACTTGCCATTCTCGTCGCTCAAGGGTGTACCTTCCTCATTCTGGACGAACCCATAAATCACCTTGATATTCCCTCGCGCGAACGCTTCGAGGAAGCTCTCGAAAACTTCAACGGAACAATTCTCGCCGTCGTCCATGATAGAAATTTCATCGAGCGTTTTGCCTCCAATGTGTGGATGGCGAGAGATGGAAAGATTCTCAGATAGATATCACGCGTCAACACACAAAAGGTTTATTCAATTTACAAGATAACTAACAAAAGAGGAGTTAACATGATTACCTATCGCGATTATCAAGATGCAGACTGGCAGGCCATCTGCCAGATCCACGACCGCGCACGGCCAGATGAACTAGTCGGCTCATGCGATCCGCGCGGATTCATTCCCATTGAACAAGACAAGGAAGTGGAAGATTTGAAGCGACACAAAAAATTCGTCGCCTGTGAAGGTGATAAAGTAGTTGGCTTCGTCGGTGTAGACGAGGATTATTTGGCCTGGCTCTATGTCGATCCTGATCACTACGGCAAAGGCATTGGACGCGAATTGCTCCGCATCGGTATCCGCGAGATCGGCGAAGGCGCATGGACAATCGTGCTCGATGGAAACAAAAAAGCCATCGCCCTGTATGAGAGCGAAGGCTTTCAAGAAATCAGCCGTTTTGAAGGCGACAATAACGGGTATCCATGTACTTGCTTGAAACTGAAACGAGTAAAATAAATCCATTACAGCCAAAGGAGATTAAATGAAATTTGAGACGCTAGCCATCCACGCAGGACAAGAACCCGACCCCAACAATGGCGCCGTAATGACGCCCGTCTATCTTACTTCCACATATATGCAGGATGGGATTGGTAGACCGCGGCAGGGATATGAATATTCGCGCACCCTCAACCCCACTCGCAAGGCACTACAAGAATGTCTCGCCGAATTGGAAAGCGGGCAGTGGGGTCTGGCTTTCGCCT
>JAEURE010000249.1 GCA_016789485.1 Anaerolineales bacterium
TTCTTACTCCTTGAAGATGGAAAATAAAAACAGCCCATCCAGGAAGGATGGGCTGTTTGGGTTGACCTGTGACTATGTACTATCAGTTCACAACTGCGTTCGTTCCGCCGTCAAAACAAAAAACTCCCAACCTTCTCTGGGAAGTGGGCTTCGGACGACGGGTACGAGGCAGTGCAAACAAGCTAAACATTTCGCGCAATTCTACTACCGAAGTGAAATGAGTCAATGGTTTTGAAAAACCAATTTATGAAGATCGCTCGAACGAGGCATCTTCATAAATTCATCCCTTGACATCAACCCGCCGCTCGCATAGAATACCGCCCAATTATGAATAATCATTTGGCTCACTTCTACATGACCATGACCACTACCACCTCCGGTACACGCCGTGAGTCATTTGTGCATGGGACGAAGTAACCGAACAAAGGTTAATCAAAACACACAACGCCTCACGGAAACGTGGGGCGTTTTTGTTTACCTTATCTCTGGAGAAGAAATCATGTCAGAACAAAAAACGCTTGTCATGAAATTTGGCGGAACCTCTGTCGGATCCATCGATGCATTGAAAAGCGTCGTGCAGATCATTCGGGACGCAAAGAAGGATTGGAGCAGAATCGTCGTTGTGACATCTGCCATGTCCGGTGTGACGAATTTGTTATTGGATTCTGCCGCTGCCGCTTCGCAAGGGAAAGTTGATTCGTTACCTCAAATCGCAGCCACGCTGAGAGAAAAACACTTCAATGTTGCAGAGGCTCTCATCCAAAATTCGATCAAACGCGACCAAGTCATCGCCGAGATCGATAATCTTATTTTTACACTTGTAGACTTATGCAAGGCGATTGCCGTACTCGGCGAAGCCAGTCCACGTGCGATGGATACGGTGGCATCGCTCGGCGAACGGATGAGCGTGCGTTTATTGGGAGCCGTAGTAAATGACGCGGGTATTAAAGCCAAGTCCATCGAGTCGACTGGGTTTATCGTCACCAATGCCCATTATCAAAACGCACACCCCGATTTCAAAGTCACAATTGAAAAGTCGCGGGCGGAATTAAATCCATTGATGGATCAAGGAATGATTCCGATCACAACTGGTTTTATCGGCGCAACTCCCGATGGCACAATCACCACGCTCGGGCGCGGCGGCTCGGACTACTCCGCCGCCATCATTGGCGCTGTCCTGCCTGCCGACGAAGTCTGGATCTGGACAGATGTGGACGGCGTGATGACGACAGATCCGCGCATTGTGAAAGAAGCAAAAACGCTGCCAGAAATCTCCTACAGCGAAATTGCTGAGCTGGCCTATTACGGCGCAAAAGTTCTTCATCCCAAAACGATACGCCCTGTAGTGGACGCGGGGATCGGACTACGTATCTGCAACACATTCAATCCAGCCAACCCGGGCACGCGTCTGATCGCAAATACAAAGGTCAATGGCAAAGTGAATGGAAAGGTGGTTAAAGCTGTGACCGCTATCCGCAATCAAAGGTTGGTCACCATTGAGGGGCGCGGAATGCTGGGCGTTCCCGGTGTAGCCGCGCGCGCATTTGGGGCAGTTGCATCCACAAAGACCAGTGTGCCATTAATTACACAGGCATCGTCCGAGCAATCGATCTGTTTTGCCGTACCCACTGAATCCGCACAGCCTGTCATCGATGCACTGCAGTCCGTGTTTTCCAGAGAGATCGAAGACCAGGATATTGACCGCGTTTGGATGACGGAGGATGTTTCGATCATTACCGTTGTGGGCGTTGGCATGCGGCATACACCGGGTGTGGCAGGACAGGTCTTCTCACAGCTTGGAAATAGTAAAGCAAACGTTTTAGCCATTGCACAGGGCTCTTCAGAAGTATCCATCTCTCTCGTCGTTGATGCAGCAGATACAGAGAACGCGGTCAAGGCACTGCATGAGTTGATCGTCCATTAGCTTGTTACAGGTTCTTAAACATCAATCCTTCAACCTGCAACTTTCAACCCTCATCTTTTTTTCAAAATTCGTCATTCAGGAGTTCTCACATGTCCCAATCTCAAATCCCCGTAGCCGTTCTCGGTGCGACAGGTTCTGTTGGTCAAAGATTTATATCGTTATTAGAAAATCATCCGTGGTTCAAAGTTGTTGCGCTAGCTGCGTCAGACCGTTCGGCTGGACAGCCCTATTCCAAAGTTACACGCTGGGTGTTGGATACGCCCATGCCAGAGTATGCGCGTGACATGGTTATCGTCCCCGCCAGCACAGATGCAGTACAGGCGAAGATCGTTTTCTCAGCCTTGCACACCGAGATCGCCAATGAACTCGAACCTGCATTCGCCAAGGCAGGCGCGGCGGTCTGCTCGAACGCATCATCCTATCGGCGCGGCGAAGATGTGCCATTGCTCTTGCCTGAGATCAATGCGGAGCATATTCAACTGGTGAAGCAGCAGCGCAAGAACAAAGGCTGGAGCGGATGCATCGTCACCAACCCGAACTGCACAAGCACAGGTTTAACGATTGCACTCAAAGCCTTGGATGAGTCTTTTGGCGTGAAGAAAGTTTTCATGGTCTCGTTGCAAGCGCTTTCGGGAGCAGGCTATCCTGGCGTGCCGTCGCTTGACATCATGGATAACATCATTCCCAATGTGGGAAACGGCGGCGAAGAAGAAAAAGTGGAATGGGAGCCGCGTAAGATGCTCGGCAAGTTCAATGATGGCAAGATCGATATGGCAGATATTCAATTCAGCGCGCATACGAATCGCGTGGCAGTGATCGATGGTCATACTGTCTGCGCCAGCGTGGCATTTGATAAACCCGTTGAACCTGAAATTGCCATTCAAGCATTGCGCGATTACGCGGCAAAGCCGTCAGCGAGGGGACTGCCATCTTCGCCAAGACCCGTTATCGAGGTCCGAGATGAAGCGGACCGGCCGCAGCCTAGACTCGACCGCCTGGCAGGAAAAGGCATGACGACAGTGGTCGGCCGCGTGCGGCGTGATCCAATTCTTGATCTTAAGTTCGTGGTGTTATCGCACAATACCATTCGCGGCGCAGCAGGTGCATCCATCTATAATGCGGAGTTGTTGGTAAATGAAAATTTATTGTAGCCTTGACATATGTAGATTCGTTATGATATAAACCGCGCAATTAAATATTCGCTCTTATCCAGAGAGACCGAGGGAACGGCCCTTTGACGTCTCGGCAACCAAACGAAAGTTATGGTGCCAACTCCGACAGTGAATGACCATGTCATTCAAGCACTGGAAGATGAGAGGACGGTATCGTATGTACCTCTTCTTGTACTTTCAGAAGAGGTTTGTTTTTTAATAAATCTCTTCTGACGGGCGGATACATCATATTCAAGAGGAGACTCAACATGACTACAACAGAACGTCAATTTGGTTTTTCAACACGTCAATTGCATTCGGGATATGACCCCGAAGCGACGACGGGTAGCCGCGCCGCGCCGATCTATCAAACCACGGCGTATGATCTGCAAAGCACAGACCGTGCCGCGCGTTTGTTTGCGCTTCAAGAAGCAGGCAATATTTACACACGCATCGGCAACCCGACCTCGAACATCGTGGAAAAACGCATCGCGGACCTGGAAGGCGGCATCGCGGCATTGGAAGTGAGTTCGGGTCACGCCGCGCAGACGACTGCCATTCTTGCGATCTGCGAAGCGGGCGACCATATCGTGTCTTCGTCCACGTTGTATGGCGGGACAGTGAGTCAGTTCAAATATACCTTCCCGCGATTGGGAATCAGTGTCACTCTCGTCGACCCATCTGACCCAGAGAATTTCCGCAAGGCGATCCAACCCAACTCGAAACTGTTTTTTGGTGAAACCATCGCCAATCCATTTGGCAGTATTTTCCCGATCGAAGAAGTGGCAAAGATCGCAGATGAGTTCGGCATCCCGTTGATGATCGATAACACCGCCGCCACACCCTATCTGTGCCGTCCGTTCGAGTGGGGTGCGCACATCATCACCCACTCCACATCAAAATACATCGGCGGACATGGCACCTCGCTCGGCGGCGTGATCGTGGACAGCGGCAAATTCAAATGGGCTGGCAGCGAACGCCATAAGAATTTCAACACGCCCGACCCTTCGTATCACGATGTCGTTTACGCGGAGGATTTTGGTCCCCTAGCTTTCATCTCGAAAGCGCGCGCTGGCATTTTGCGCGATCTCGGCACGAGTCAGTCGCCATTCAATTCATGGCTCTTCATTCAGGGACTCGAGACGCTGTCCCTGCGCATGGACCGTCACGTACAAAACGCGCAAACTGTGGCTGAATTTTTGGCAGACCATCCCAAAGTCAGTTGGGTGAAGTATGCAGGTTTGCCAGATCATCCCGATCACGAACGTTCAAAAAAATATGTTCCCAAAGGTCCAAGCGCA
>JAEURE010000024.1 GCA_016789485.1 Anaerolineales bacterium
ACCAACTGCAAGCCACCCTCTCGTGGATTCCCTCTGGGCGGGGCGAATCTCTTTTTGCGGCAGCAGGTGAAGGGTCCGCAGCGGAGGCGCTCACTGCCTTGCTCATCCAGGCCCGCCGTGAAATCTATCACCAATATCCAAATATCACTCTCGAATTTCCGGTCAGCCAGTTCGATGACGCGATTCAAGCCGCAGGTTTCAAGCCTCTGCGTACCTTGATTTGGATGCAAGCAACTTCCTGAGTTTTTTATCGTATTAGATATATATGTCATTGCAAGGAGGGTGTTCCTCCCAACGAAGCAATTATCCTGTGTGTTGCTTCGCCAGTGCGTTCGCAGCGACATGAACTCAAAAAAGGAGTACGAATGACAAAATTTATCATCCGCTGGGCGATTAATGCAGTAGCTTTGTATGTGGCTGTGCTCGTCGTCCCTGGTATCAAATACTTCGGCGAATGGACGGGCATCCTCTGGGTGGCGCTCATCTTTGGTTTGCTCAATGCCTTGGTGCGTCCCTTGCTCAAGTTTCTCACCTGTCCGCTCATCTTTCTCACGCTCGGGCTGTTCACCATCGTTGTCAACACCTTGATGTTGATGTTGACCAGCAGTGTTGGTCAATCCTTCGGTCTTGCCTTCACCGTGGATGGTTTCTGGCAGGCTCTGCTCGGAAGTCTGGTTATCAGCTTCGTCAGCGTTGTCATGACTCTCATTCTGCGCGATGAATTGAAGGGCAGGAAGAAGTAGGGTTTCTAAACAAAATAAAAAGGTTGTCACCGTTACGGTGACAACCTTTTTATTTTCATATGAAACTTTATCGCGTATGCAGGAAGGCTATTGTCAGCATAAACAGAATCAACCTGGTGTTATTGATCAACATCAAACTGATAAAGCCAAGCAGCGAAAATTGAAACCATCTTTTTCCAGAAAATTCCTTCCATGCCAGCGCCAGAAAGAGCAGGATTGCATACGTCCAGTTGGCGGAATATAAAAACACATCCTTGCCATATTGCAGGTGCAGCGCGAAATAGAACAGGATGGTTAGAATAAAAGTTAAGGGGAACCAGATATCCTGTTTGCGTATGTTTTTCAGGAAGAGCAGTCCTCCCAACAGCACGAACCCAAGCCAGAGATAGGCAACCCCTGTTTCGAACCAACCCTCATACTGTCCAATTTGCATGGGTGCTTTTCGAATGGAGGCGCGGAACATCCATACCTTCAGGATGGGGGGATATTCCTTGAGCAGCAACGGTTCAGGAGCGACGAAACTGCTCATCACCATCACACGGCTCAGATAATTAGCGCGCTGATAGTTGGCAGGAAAGACATTTTTCTCCTCCCAACCCAGGGCGGAAAAATCCCAAAAATAAGGACTGACATTGGGGTAAACGTAATTATGCAGCAGGCTTAACGGAAAGACCAGCACGGAGACAATCGCTCCGTAGATGATCCATTGTTTGATATTGCGTTTTATAAGGATGTGCGCGATGACTGTCTGTGCAAAATTGGAAATGGTGATTCCAAAGGCGGCTATGCCTGTGATCACCAGCGCATACATTGGCTTGTCCTTCAACAAAAGAATGATAAAGATCAGCGCCGCTGCCCCAAGAAAAACATAGGTCTCAATGAGTGAGCCAAATACCAGTTGAGAGGTTGATCCGCCAAACAGTGCCCCGATCAACGTGGCGTACAGCGAGTTATGCGTTGTTTCCCTCACAAAGTACCAGACCAGAAAAACGGAAAGCGCACCTGTCAATGCCACCAGGACGAAGGTAGCATAGAGTGTATCTCCCGCCAAAAATAATGAGATCAGCCTGACAAAGGGGCGAATGAAAAGGACGAGAGGATGAACAGGACGCTCGAAATAATCCCGATAGTTTTCTGTCGCAAAACGTGTTCGCCAAAGCAAGGCATCTGTATCGAAGAAAAGATCATCATAGTTAAAAAGAGGCTGGTTGAATATGGAAGCGACCAAAAGGTAAACAGCAAAGAAAAAAGCTGCAATCAGCAGTCCGCCCAGATGATTGTCCACAAATAAAAAGAAGCGGCTGTTTTTGTATCCTTTTTTTTGCATGTAATCAGCGACTCGCAGCGCAGAAGGAAATGCCGCCGCAAGGCCGATGGACAAATATGCCAGCCACCCGGGTTTGATCAAAAAGATGGATCTGTCGAACACGTTGGGGAATCTCAATGCCATATTGACAAGGATGCCAAGAAATACCGCCAGCGCCAGCGCCAGCAAGGCATAGATTGTCATGTCTATTGGCTTGGATTTGTATGTACGTTGCAGTCTACCCAGCAGGTATGAACCGAAGAGACTCATTACGGAATGAATGACAACTGCGGCTAGTGCGAATCCGACCCCTGATGTGTAAAAATTGCTCAAAAACCCCAGGATAAAATAGCTAAATGGAATGCCAAGCAGCCAGGCAAGGGTGAATCGTTTGTTTATCTGTGACACAATAGCAGCGTCCTTATGGTTTTATGAAATTGGGCAAGTCAAGGTTGTGTAGTTTATGTTTGTCACATGCCCACAGTTATCAAATTCTATCATGGATGGAATAGAGGCTTTTTGGCGTGAATTTCCAAACAATATGCGGAAAAGCCCAATTGCTGTAACTTTTTAAGAGTGTGGCTTGGGCTATTCAGGGGAAAGTACATAAAAAATTGTATCGAACAACCAACCGTTATTGATCATTAAGAGATAGATAAAGATCAATAAAACGATTTGAAGCCACCTGTGTTTTGAAAGTCCCTGTAATGCCAGCCCCAGCAGGAGAATCAATGCGTATGTCCAATTGGCGGAGTATAGAAATAACTCCTTGCCATATCTCAGGTGCAGTCCCATATTCAACACCATGGTGCCGATCAATGCCAGAGATAATCGGTTGGTTTTGTACTCCCTGAACTTTATGATGAAAACAGCGATGCCTGCCACGATCAGTCCCAGCCAGAACCATGCGGTAAATGTCTGCAGGGGTGTATCATACAGGCTGAGCGCGTTGATCTCCGGCTTGAAAAACCTGAACTGTGTAAATGGAATATCACCAGTATATAAGATCGGGGTTGGCGCGACTACATTACTAAAGAGGAATGCCCTGACAAGCGCCTGCCCCCGAAGCGCATTGAGGGGAAAGAAATTTCTTTCTTCCGCAAGCAACGCAGACGGGATAAAGAAAAATGGATGAGCGTCGGGAAAGAAAAGGTTGTTCAATAAGCTGAGTTGGACAAGTAATATCAGAACCGTAGCAACGTACTGCAGCATTAACTTAAGGTTGAGCTTTGTCGTAAAAAGAGCCAATGCATTTTGTGCAAAATTAGAGTGCGTAATGCCAACGACAGGCAGACTTGCCAATACTAAAGTGGAAAGAGGTCTGTCTTCGAGTAAAAACAAAAAGAATAACAGGAGGCTGGCTGCCAGAAATATATAAGATTCGATCAGCGCCCCAAATATGAGATGCGAGGCAGAGAAGCCAAGAATGGATGAGGTTAAAGAGGCATAAACTAAGTTCCCAGTGACTGTATAAATGAATTTCCATGCAAGGAATATACAGGACGCGCCACCAAGCGCGACCACAACATATGCGCCAAATAATTTGTCGCCACGAAGAAACATGGCAATGAAATCTACCGGAGGTTTGAGGAGCAATAATACAAATGGGTGTACGGATCTCCAATAGTAGTCCTGCCAGTTGTCTGTGGTCAAGCGAAGTTTCCAATTCATGCCGTCTGCATCAAAAAAGATATCGTCCACATCGAAGATCGGGTGATTAAGTGCAGTTGCGATCACGAGATAGAGGGCAAAAAATGCAAGAGCGATTGCCAGTCCCGTTAAATTTTCATCGATAAATTTGTAGAACCTAGTCCGTTTGAATTTCTCTCGAAATCCGAACGATTCGAGTTTGAGAAGAATCCATGCCTGCCAGGGGATGAAAAACACGCTTGTTGCTCCAACGAGAGGCAGCAAATGTGTTTTTAGTAAAAAATATTCCGGGATAAAGAACTCAGGCGCTTCCGAACCATACTGGAAAAATCTTTGTATGAAAATAGCTATTGCAAGGAGTAAGCCAAGCAGGAGCACAAAATCAAATTTGTTCTTTTTTGCGAAATTCCCAAGCCTGTTTACTAGAAAATACATGGATGTTCCGATGGCAATATGGACAGCCAGAGCAATAAATGAAATTTCGATATAACTACTGTAAAAAGAATCTAGAAAACCTGTAATAATAAAAACGAATGCGATTGAGAACGCCCATCCTGTAAGCAACCGGGGGAGATTTTTCGCTTCAATCGTTTTTTGGAGAGCGATGGCTGTAGGAGAACTTCCTGTGAGGAAAATCGCTAAGAGGGAGATGAATATAGATGCGGAAAATAAAATGGGGGCGGTGAATACTGAGAAAGTGATAATAAAAGCAGAAAACAGGGCGAAGAACACAAGCATTGCTCTTGTGGAGATGGAAACCTGAAAAAAAATCCTCTTCCAAAACGGGATTAAATAATAGGTGCATATAGCCACTGAGACAGATGGGATAACGAATAGAAAGAATCTGTCTGTGACGGAGTAATTGCTTTCATTGAGATAATTAAAAGTGAGGGGAAATGCTGTTGCCGCCCCGACTACAACACTCATGAGAATTTGCTGGATCTTTGAGGGAAAACGATTTGTTGTCATTGAAGCATATTTCAATCGTGGAGAGGCAGGCTAGACAGCAGAGCTGATCGCGAAAGCAATTGCCAGACTGAAAGCCGCCCTGAATATCAATTGAAATAATTTCATTCTAAGGAATCTCCGGAATGTTTTAATGGGAGTCCTGTGTGTTGAAGACTCCCATATTTGCTGCAGATTATTACTTGAGTTCCTTGACGAGCTGCAGGAACTCCACCCATTCCTCCTGAAAGAAATGTACGGTGACGTTGTTCAATTCAATATGATAGGTGATTTCACCATCGGGTTCTTCGGCTTTCCATGCGAGGAAGTTCTCAGTCTCTGCGATGGTGCCAGTACGGGGTTCGTTGCTATTGTTGCTCATGATATTCTCCTTGGGTGGATATGATTTTAAAAACAATGACGCGGGAAGGTTATTTTTCTTTTTTGAGTTTCGAGCCGAGGTTTCGCAGGAAGCGTCTGATCGTGACGAAGAGACGCGACCCGGGTGCAGGAAGCGGTTGATGCAGTTCCGCTTCAGGCCATGGATTCAAATCCAGCATTTTCCGCATGGTGTATTTCCACAATAAGGCGGCGGTGGCGAGAATGGGAGCAGCAACAACCACACCGAGAATACCAAACAGATTGGCGGCGATGATGGCGGCAACGAGGACGGCGGCTGGATGGACTTTGAGCGCGTCTGAAAGAATGCGCGGCGAAACGATATTATCAAAGATTTGGTCGATCACCAGCGCTATGATTAGAACAAGCAGTGTGTAATAAAAGGGGGAAAGGCCAAAAAGTTTGTAGACTTGAAAGTAGGAAACAAGGACAAGGACGATCCAGTTGATGGCCGGACCGACGTAGGGTACAAAGCGTGCAAGCCCGGCCAGGAATGCGAGACTGATGGCGTAGTGTACACCTAGAACACTTAATACAATGGTGTAGACGATGACAGTGAGAAAGAAAATGATAATCTGTCCGCGCAGGAAGGCATTCCAGACGCGCCCGAGCTCACGGTTGAGACGGGCGAGGTCTTCCGTGTAGCCGGGAATGTCAACTGTGATGATGCGGTTGCGGAGTCCGCCGCTTTCTGTAAGCACAAAATAAGAGACGAGAATGACGAACAAAGTCCAACCGAGGAAGTTTGCTGCACTGCCTGCCACAGTCCCCAGCAATGTGCCGGTGCGGCTTAACAGCGGCTGTACCATGCCCAAGACCTGACTGCTTAGGTCCTGCAAATCCAATGCGCTGAAATCCAGTTTGAATGGACCAAGTTGATAGACCTGTCCCGAAATATTTTCGATGAGCTTTGGGAGGGTCTTGAGCGCATCTTGCAGGATGATGACCAGGCTTTGGATTTGTTGCACCAGCCCCACGCCTCCGAGCGTGAGCAGTCCGAGCAGGAGGATAATAATGAATATATAGATGATGCCAACAGATACATTCCAGGAGAAGTGAAGCTTTCGTTGTAAGAAGTCAGCGATGGGATGAAATAAATAAGCAAATACAAGCGCGATCAGAAGCGGGCTGATGATAAACTGGAATTTGACAAGCAATGCGCCGACGATTACAACGATTGTGAGAGCAACAACCAGTTTTGTGTTTGTGCCCCAGGAAGGGGAGGTTGGGTTATGTGACTGTGTCATAAGGTTTCATCCAAATAATAAAAACCAGTTTTTGGGATGTGAACTGGTCAAGTTCATTTTATCAAAGATGGATGATTTTACAACATTAATGGCTGCCGCGCGAATAGGATAAAAAAACACCCCGCGAATCAATTCGCGGGGTGTTTGGCTCAGCGTCGATTAACAACCGGACAGGAAGGGGAAGAAAACGCACCAGCGGAACGTCGCGTCAACCCACCAGAAGAAGCTGATACAAAGACAAATAAAAAGGAACACGCCGACGCCTATGAAGATTGCGGTCATGTTGGTCTTTTTTCCTGTAGTTGGAAGGGGGGTATAGCCAGGGGCCGGGTTGGATGCATATACAGGAGTGGACTGTTGGACGGGAGGCGGTTCCACGCGGGCTGATTTACGCGACACAGCTACCGTGGCACCGGGATCCATATTGATGGCATCATACATCAGGACGATTTGTTCGCCGAGGGAGACTACGTCTCCAGCTTTCAATACAACAGGTCCAGCGAGGCGCTGCCCATTAACAAAAGTACCGTTGGTGGAGCCGAGGTCTTCAATCACATATTTCCCACCTTGGAATGAAAGGCGTGAATGTTTGCGCGAGACTTCTGCATCGTTGATCGCAACGCCGTTGGATGAATCCCGACCAATGGTGAGTTGATCCCCATCCAGTGGGAAGGTTACCCCGGGAGTAGGTCCCGATCTCATAACGAATTGGAATTGTGCCATCTTCTTCCTCCAAAATATAATTTCAAAATAGTCGTGTTTAGTTTACAGTTTTCGGGGTGAAAAGTCAAATCACCCTTTTTTACCAGTCTTTTTGACCGTTTCCCTTACAGCATCTTCTATGCGAGGCTGGGTTTGGCTGCCTGCTTTTGGGAAATAGACCATGAACACAGTTCCAACGCCGATCTTGCTTTTTACCTCAATGCGCCCGCCATGCCCATGAACGATTTGTTTGCAGATGGATAAGCCCAGGCCGGTACCGGACGCGCGCGATTCATGCTCGCGCACGCGATAGAATTTTTGGAATAAATGCGGCAGTGATTCATCAGGGATCCCAACTCCCGTATCCTGAATATAGACGCAAAGTTCATTGTCCATCGATTCGGCGCGCAGCATCACGGTCCCGTTGGGGCGGTTGTATTTTATTGAGTTGCTTAATAGATTCAATAATACCTGCTTGATTTTGTCGCGGTCTGCTTCAAGCAGAGGCAGGTTTTCAGGCGATTCGACACGAAGCTGGATGTTATCTTCGATGGCTTTGGAAGACATTACATCCTTGCACTCGTACATGAGGTCTGCAACACTGAAGACTGTTTTACGGAACTGCACCCGTCCTGATTCAAGCCTTGCGAGATCAAGGAAGGAGGAAGCCAGGGCGTTCAGGCGCATGGTCTCGTTGTGAATGTTGTTGATGATTTGGTCGCGCTGCTCCTGCGACATTTCGGGCCGCAGCAACAGATACGTGGCAGTGCTGAGAGAGGACAATGGCGTACGTAATTCGTGAACAAATTCCGAGATCAGATCCGATTGCTGGAAGAGACGTGCATTTTCAATGGCGACAGCCGCCTGTGCGCCCAACACAAGCAGCATGGATTCGTCTGTATCGGAAAATTTGCCTCGTTGTTTATTCAGAGCTTCCAGCACCCCCACGATCTTGTTTTTGGTGACCAGTGGAATCCCAAGAAGCGATTCTGTTGGGAACCCTGTAGTAACTTCCACGTTGGAGAAAAAGCGGGGATCATCGTGAGCGTTTGTGATACGCACCGGCTTGCGATTGTTTACGATCCAGCCTGCAATGCTTCCTTCCAGGGGAACCATCAAGCCTCGTCGCGTGGACTCGTCCAAATTTGTGGAGACCTGAAAATACAACTGACGGGAAGTGTCATCGTACAAAAGGATGGATGCCGCTTCCGCGCCGCTGATCTCCGCCGCGGCATGCACAATGCGCGAAAGCAGGATGTCGAGGTCCAGAGTGGAGGCAAGATCGCGTGCAATGTCAATTAATCGGCGATAACCATCCAGTCGCTCGGTTTTAATTTCAGCCATGTAGCACTCTCTCCGTGATTGCAGGTATGATCGTCGCAACATCTTCCAGGATCGACACGTCTGCGCGAACGTTCAAGTAGGTCTGAGTATTATTGACGATAATGAGGTGTGCTCCGCGATCCAATGCCTGCATGGGTAAACCAGCTACAGGCAGGACTTCCAACGAGGAGCCTGCCACCAGCATAAGGTCACATTGACGCGCCTCCCGCTGAGCCCTGAACATTGCAGCTTGCGGAAGTTGTTCACCAAAAAGGATCACGTCAGGCTTAAGAAGTTGAGCACAGTTTGGGCATTTCGGAAGTTCGCCCGTATCGACAAACGGGGCCAGATACTCCTTTGCCTGCACCTGATGATAACACTGGGAGCAGGTTAAAGTTTGCATGGTGCCGTGCATTTCGATTACAGTTTTTGATCCTGCTTTTTGATGAAGCATATCTATATTTTGGGTAATGATGGATTTTATTTTTCCCGCCGCTTCCATTTGTGCCAGTGCCAGGTGGGCGGGATTGGGTTGGGCATTATAGATCTGACTTGCCAGTGGACGGAACCATGAAAAAAAACGCTCCGGCCTCGTGCGAAAGGTGGTAAGCGAGGCGGCTTCCAACGGTTCATCCTTGGACCATAAACCTGTTCCCGTGGAACGGAAATCCGGTATCCCTGACGGTGTGGACAAACCTGCGCCAGTAAGAATAACAGCGTGCTTTGATTGGCGGAACAAATCCGCGGCGAATTGAATGTTCTCTTGAGTCTTTTCAGAAAAGGGGATCATCGCGCCTTTTCGCGCTCGATGACCGCATCTGCAATTTTTAGGAATTGCTGGGAGGTCATGTTTGTCGGTTGCGACATCACAGCCGGGGTCTGCATACGCGCTGCCTGCATGAATAGTTCCGGAGCAGGTGTGAGCGTGGCTGTGATCGAATGGCCAAGTTTTTCCTGAACCTGAGTCCATGCCATTTGCGCTTCCGAGCGCTGACGATTGTTCAGCACCACGTTAATATTCCTGTGATCAACATCCAGAGCGGCGATCTCTTCGATCAATAATTTTGTATGTTGGATGGTGCCCGGCACACCTTCTAATACCACCATGCACTCGTTACACATCGGAAGAATTTTTTGGACAAATGCTGGCAGTCCCACACCCATATCCAGGACGACGAAGCGGGCACTGGACGCAAGACGGGTGATTAACGCCTCATAGTTTTGTACTTGCGAGGTTAATGTAACATCACGCGGGTTTTCCGATGCAAGCAGGAGTTTGATTCCCGAGTTGTGAGGCAAAAGGGATGACTGTACTTTTTCACGAGTGATTTCCACCACGCTGCCTTGCAGCATTTCGGTCAGTCCTTTTTGGCTTGATATTCCAAGGTCCATCCCCAGAGTTCCCTGTCCCGGTGTGAGTTCTGCAAGGATGACATCCGTCTGTGCGCGTGTGAAAAGACTCGCCGCCAGATTGGTTGCCAGAGTTGAAACGCCCAATCCGCCGCGTGTGGACAATACGCCGACAATATAGCCGTGATGATCTTGGAGTGTGGTGGTGAGCTCGCCCGTCTCTTTTTTGGGAGTTGCGCGTGCCAGCAGCGCTTTTACATGGGCTTGCAATTCAGTGGGGTGTGTGGGTTTTGTGAGGTAATCATCGGCGCCAACCTCGAAACCGGTGACCTTATCATCCAGTTGGGTCTTTGCTGTGAACATCAAGATTGGTATGGAAACAGTGGCTGGATTTTTTCGCAGGCGACGCGTTACCTCGTAGCCGTCCATATCCGGCATCATAACGTCCAATAAGATCAGGTCCGGGCGCTCTTCAAGCGCTTTGGTGAGTCCTTGTGAGCCGTTCGAAGCCGCACTGATCAGGTAGCCCTGTCGCTGCAGCATCAGCCCAACAAGCCGTAGTGTGTCTACATCGTCGTCAATGATTAGAATCTTTTCAGCCATGTTTACCTCGATAGTCGGATAGAGTCTAGCACAAACAAAGATAACGGACAAGTTCCCATGGGTAATATGTCTCTTCGGTATGAAATCCGCGGCTGGGGGCATCATGACTCAGTTCGTCATATCAGATGGAAGAGGATGTACAGAATGCTCGTGGAATTTAATGCGAAATTTTCAGACCTGAATTCGGGGAATGACTCGTTTTTGGCACCGGAAGATGACGGTATTTATGAGGTGTGCATTGCCAACATTAACCCAAAAGAGAGACGTAAGCGGCTGAGATTTGGAATTACGCAATTTGTAGTAAGCCTGGTAGTTCTGTCTGCTTTGCTCATTCTCGGAGCGGACAAAATCTTGCGGCTGCCCCTGTTTTTCCTGTTTGGTGCGGCGGCGGCTGGATTCTTCCAGTGGCGGGACAAGACCTGAGTGGCCCTTGCAGGGCGTGGTTCACGCCTGACTACAAACGAAGTTGAAGATATCGAAGATCAAAGCGAGCTGAAACAGGTCAGATTGCAGGCTTTGAAGGTGTTGGGAAAATCGACATTGGTTGCAATTGCGCTGACTTTTTTGGTGATGTTGCTGCCGTAATTGGAAAAAGAGTCCCCAAGTAAAACTTGGGGACTCTTTTATTTCAGCGTGGCAAACTGCCTGGGTTGGCTGGCAGGTTTCAGGTTGGGAAAGAAGCGGCTGGCTGGGGGAAGTATCCATCAGAGTTATAATTCACAAATAAAAATCAGAAATCGGAAATGAATCATGCATATTCTTGTAACAAATGACGATGGTGTACAGGCGCCCGGGCTTTTAGCTCTGGCGCAGGAGATGCGCAAGCTTGGCAAGGTGACCGTGTTTGCTCCCGACAGGAACTGGTCAGCTTCGGGACATGTGAAGACAATGGAGCGCCCGCTGCGGGTACGCGAGACAGTGCTTGCCGATGGGACGAGCGCATTTATGTCTGACGGCGCGCCATCAGATTGTGTGGCACTGCCTTTGCTTGGATTGATCGAGGAGCAGATTGACCTTGTCGTTTCTGGCATCAATCCAAATGCGAACATCGGACATGATGTGACGTATTCGGGAACGGTCACTGCGGCGATGGAAGCTGTGATTGCGGGCGTGAAGGGGATCGCCGTTTCGCTTGACTCGCCCGAAGGATTCAAAGGCTTGTTGGATTATTCCTGTGCGGCTTCGGTGGCGCGGCGCGTGGCAGAGCAGGTGATTGCAGACGGACTGCCCGAAGGCGTGGTCTTGAATGTCAATGTGCCCTATCTGAAAGAGGATGAACTGAAGGGATTTATGGTCACACGTCAGGGGTTGCGGGTTTATCGCGATGCGTTGGATGTTCGCACGGATCCGCGCGGCAAGCCGTATTACTGGATCGGCGGTGAAGCGCCGACAGGCGTTGCCGAAGACGGCACGGATTTCGGCACGCTTGCACAGGGATATGTGTCCATTACGCCGTTGCAATTGGATTTGACCCATTACAAAGCAATGGATGTATTGAAGAAGTGGAAGTTTTAAAATGATAACGATTGCGAAATTGATCCCCGTTCTTCAAACCGCCATTGGACCTGTCATCCTGATATCAGGCGTTGGCTTGCTTTTGTTGAGCATGACCAACCGCCTTTCACGCGTCATTGACCGCGCTCGAAACCTGCTCGCTTTATCCGAATCAATGCACGGCCCTGCAAAAGATAAAACCTTGGCACAGATCGATATTCTTTGGGAGCAGGCGCGTTTGATCCGCAAATCTATTCTTTTCGGTGCGATCAGTGTTTTGTGCGCCGCCTTGTTGATTATTGCGCTGTTCATCACAGCCCTTTTTGGTCTGGAGGATGCATGGCTTATCAGCATCATTTTTGTGTGCTGCATGCTTTCTTTGATCGGGTCGCTGCTTTCCTTTATCAAGGATATTAACCAGTCGCTTTCTGCATTCACGGTTGAATTGTACGGGTATGGCAAGCATGCAGAACAGAATATAAGGATAAAGAAAAAATGAACTTTCTCCAAAAACTTTTCGGCGGCTCCTCTTCCAAGCCTGATAAACGCTATTACACCTTCACGGTCAAATGCAAACGCTGCGGTGAATTGATCGAAGGCCGCGTTGATTTGGACAATGACCCGAGCGTGGAATATGAAGAAGGCGGAGATGTGTACTACGCCTGTAAAGTGTTGATCGGTGAAGGCAGATGTTTCCAGCGCGTGGAAGCCCTATTCAAGTTCACGCCTGAACGGACGCTGATTGAGCGTGAGGTCACAGGTGGCGAATTTGTCTAGCGCGAGCAGAGCGAGCATCGAAGAATATTGGAACTCCTTTCTCGCAACGCTTCCTTCTGATTCTCCCTATCGCGAAAAAAAGTATGTTGCAGAAGGTTTTGGCGACTACCCAAAGCTTGCGGATGAACTCGGCGCTTTGGTCGTGAGCGGAATCAAAACAGGCACATGTTCCGCGCTTTGGGAGTGGCAGGCGGAAGGGAATCCAATTCCTGAAGTTGGGCTGATCTCCATTGTGTTGAATGGCACGGGAGAACCCATCTGCATCATCGAGACTACTGAAGTCACTCAGCGCCGTTTCAACGAGGTAAATGAAGACTTCGCTCATTCTGAAGGTGAAGGTGATCTCTCCCTTCAATACTGGCGCGACGCTCACACAACGTACTTCTCGCGCGTCCTTCCAAAGATTGGCAGGGAATTCAGCGAAGATATGCCGCTGGTTTGCGAACGATTTCAGGTCATCCATAAGTAATGCGCCGCGCATCTCACATTATCCTGTTTCTGCTTGCTGCGCTTCTCATTACACAGGCGGCATACTCCCTTCGCTGGCCCATCGCCCACGACGAAGCGCCGCTCTTCTATGAAGCCTTCCTCATGCAGAGCGAAGGCCGCATCCCCTATCGTGATATCTTCGACTTTCAAATGCCAGGCAGTTACATTGTCTATTATTTTCTTGGCATGTTCAGTGGTTTCGGCCCTTTTCGCATCCGCATCCTTGACCTGCTTATCCTCACAGCGCTCATCTTTATCACCTTTCAAGCCATGCGCCGCTTTGGGAAAATCCCCGCGCTCGCCGCAGGCATTCTCTTCGGCCTCAAATATCTGCAAGGCGGCCCGTCCCTCTCGCTGCAACGCGAATATCTCTTGCTTGTCTTCATTGCCCTCTCTCTCTTAATAGGGATGCGGGATACTCTGACTCCCAAACATCGACTCAGCCTCGGCATTCTCTTCGGTCTATCGGCAGTCATCAAACCCCACGCCGCGCTCGGACTCCTTCCGTTCCTGCTCTTTGACATTGCAGACATTCGCCAACGCTTGAACATGTCCATGCCAAAAGCCGCATGGACAAGCATCCTCCCCGCCGCCATCGGCTTCGCGATTCCCGTTTCCCTTGTTATCGCATGGCTGGCTTTGAACAATGCTCTCACTCCCTTCCTGGAGATTGCTTTAAATTACTGGCCGCTCTATTCGCAGATCAACGGTCAAATGGAGGTCACACCTACAGCCGAACGAATCTCTTTTTTGCTGAATCAGGTTTGGCGTTTGGGTGGAAGCGGACTGTGGCTCATCCCTGCCGCGTTTGGAATCTATCTCAATCAAAATAAACAAACGTACTTACTCGCCAGTCTCGCACTCTGCTACGCAATTTATCCTGCCCTTTCAGGTCAATTCTTTCCATATCATTACATCCCATTCATTTACATAATCATCCTCGTCGCTTCGCTATCACTCACCACCCACCACTTTCTACTTTCCACTTCTTTCCTCTTTCCTTTTTCTTTATCAATTCTTCTTATAACGATCCTTTTAACCGTCCGTCCCTCCGCCACCTTCCTCCGCCAAATTCAAGGCCACCCCATCGCCACCTCCACAGACCGCGCGGAAGAGATCGCCCGTTTCCTTGAAAACAATCTCGAAGCAGGCGAAACCGTCCAGCCATTGGATTGGACAGGCGGCACGCTCCTTGCCATGCTCGAAACCCGTACTCCAATTGCCACGCCGTATGTCTTCGATTTTTATTTTTATCATCACGTTTCCAATCCATACATCCAATCCCTGCGCGTGGACTTTATTCATCAGCTCCAATCTGCTTCCCCGCGCTATATCGTCGAAGTCACTTCCATAGACAAGCCCTGGGTCTCCGGCGAAGACGCCACTCGCGAATTCCCCGAATTGCGCGCATTCTTGAATGAAAATTATTCCGTTACAATGGATAGAAACGATTACATCATCTACGAATTAGACGACGGACGATAGACCACAGACCATCGTCTATCGTCCGTCGTCAGTTGTCCAATTATGAAATATCTCCACCGCATCACCATCCTTTACCTCATCATCTCATTCATCATCTTTTGCATGGGATGGCTGCGATTGTCCGTTGCCATTCCAGCCACTGCCATCATCCTTTGGGCAACATGGCAGCTACTTAAACAAGACTCACCAGCCCAACTCCCAATTTCCAATTCCCGATTCCCTTTTTACTTATTACTTATTACTTTCACTTGGACTCTCCTCTCCGGTGTTGGCGGCTACACTTTCCAAAACTGGGATCACAACTGGCGCAACGCAGTTCTACACGACCTCGTTAATTATGATTGGCCCGTCTTCTACTCCACTCCTGAAAGCGGACCTGTCAAAATGCTGGTCTACTACGTGGGATATTGGCTTCCTTCCGCATTAGTTGGGAAGTTGCTCGGCTGGCAGGCTGCCAACTTCTTCCTCTTCCTGTGGACATGGCTTGGCGTTTTCCTCGTTGCTCTGCATCTCGCTTCTGCACTCAAAACTTCCACTGTCAAAGCCATCCTTCTCCTCATCTTCTTCAGCGGCATGGACGTACTCGGCACGCTTTTTCTCTCCCCAGAATACCCAACGCTTTTCCCTGCGGTAACTCATCTAGAAATTTGGAATGGCAGTTTGCAGTATTCATCTTTCACCACTCAATTATTTTGGGTGTTCAATCAGTCTGTCCCTGCTTGGTTGTGTATTGCCGCAATCATTACTTTGAGTAATCGCGAAGGGACTCAAACAGATACCCGCTCCATTCTTATCATTCTCTGGTCTCTTTGCTTTTTCTTCGCCCCTCTCGCCTCCGTGGGGCTTCTCCCCTACCTGCTCATCGAACTCATCAAACAAACCGACTTCAAATCCCCCTTCAAAGACTTGCGCTGGGACATTCTCTTCGCCGCCGTCATCATCTTTCTTCTTTCTGCTTTCTTCTTCACATCCAACACCGCCGCCCAATCCCGTGGCTTCCAATCCCTCGCTATCAAAGATTTTCTCGTCTTCTTCCTGCTCGAAGGCGGCATCCTCTGGCTTTTGCTTGCTCTAGTCAAATGGCGTGATCCACGCTGGATGGTCACAGGTGTGCTGCTTGCTGTAATTCCCTTCATCCAGCTTGGCAGCGGAAATGACTTCGTCATGCGCGCATCCATTGCTCCGCTCTTTTACTTGATGATGATGGTTGGAGAAGTCATCTTCCAAAACACTTCCCCGCGCATTTTGCGTTTCACGTTTTACTGTTTGCTCCTCGCAGGCTCGTTAACTTCGCTTTACGAGATCAACCGCTCTGTATACCGAACCTACCAATACTATTTCGTTCAAGGTGAAAGCGATTGTAGTTGTGATGTGCCTTTGCGTGTCACTCATCTGGAGCAGGGTAGCGCACCCGAATTGGAACACACAGACACGTTAATTGCAGATGAAATAAGAACACTACAATACATGGATGATAAACTCTCGAAGAACTTTATTGCCAGCGTTCGGCAGTCGTTGTATTATCGATATATATCACCCCGTTAGACTCTAAAGGAAAACTATCATGCCTGAAATTCCAACCCTTCCTGATCCAGAAGCGTTTTTTGCCGAGGTTTGGGAAGTCATCCGCAAGATTCCACGCGGAAAAATTGCATCCTATGGACAGATTGCCAAAATGCTCCCCGTACCTGCTGGTGTGGACGGCGACACATTTCTGGAGTTTGGTGCGCTTTGGGTAAGCAATGCCGTGGCGGCCAGCCCAAATGATGTCCCCTGGCAGCGCGTGGTGAACTCAAAGGGTGAGATCACCGAGCGGGACGGCGTAGCCGCACGCAGACAACGCCTCATGTTGCAGGACGAAGGCGTGACCTTCAACCCGCGCGGCCGCATTGATATGAAAAGATATGGTTGGAACGGAATGATCAAATAGCGCAAATTCAATAAAGGAGATTTCCATGCCATCCTTTGCCTCTCCGCCCAATCCGCAAGTTTATTATGAACAAGTATGGAGAATCGTCCGCCAGATACCCGCAGGTAAAGTTGCTGCATACGGACAGATCGCCAAAATGATTCCCCCGCCCAACGGCGTGGAGATCGAAACTTATGCCGCCTTCGCTCCTCGTTGGGTGGGCGGTGCCATGGCAGCCTGCCCTGATGATGTTCCCTGGCAGCGAGTCATCAACTCGCAGGGCAAGATCAGCGAACGCGCAGGAGCCGAAAAGCAGCGTCAACTGCTCGAGGAAGAAGGCATCGTCTTTGACGCCAAAGACCGCATTGACCTGAAAAAATACGGCTGGAACGGCATAGTAGGCGAAAGTGACATGCCACAGCAGCCAAGTTTATTTTAGAACAGGAGCTTATCAATGCAATCCCAGGAGAAACCGACAAAGTTTGGCATCTTTTCGTCAATCCTTGCCATTCTCATGAGT
>JAEURE010000250.1 GCA_016789485.1 Anaerolineales bacterium
AAATCCACTGCTTCAAAGACCAAAAGAATAACGCGCTTCTTTGTCTCCAAAAAATGCTGCCATTCCAGAGTCACATATTTCGATGACAACGATGCCTTGGATACGACCAGCAAAACAGTGTCAGCTTCCTTCAAGCCTTTTTCGATTTGCACATTCCAGGGATTGCCGGGGATCAACGCACGATAATCCAGCCAGACGTTGTAGTTTTCACCCTCCAGCTTATGTACCAAGTCATCTACAAATCCCAACTCACGGCGTGAATAACTCATAAAAATGTTCTTGGTCATAACTACCTCCTGATGCAAATAATTCTAGGCTGCTGACATTAAAAAACGAAACCCGCCAAAATGGGTTTCGTTTCGTTCTATTTTACACACCATCATTTTGATGGAGAAAACCATGATTGAACATCCCGATATCGGACACCTAGAAAAACAGCCATGATAATCCCTCCAAAAATGAAGGCCAGGGTGGGAAAAGCCGTGACCATTCCCGATGCGGACGACTCGGCGCCAGTAAGCCTGATGATTATGTTGTCAGTGGATAAACCCAGTAAGGTTTGAATAAAAGCAAGCACTCCCACTCCCATCAATGCCCAGGTAAAGTTTTTGAAGGTTGCCAATCGGCCTTCGCGTTGCAGAAGAGCTTGATTCATCTTGAAGAGCAATGCGAGCATCAATACAAGGTCGAAAATAAAAAGAATCGATACAACCACAAAAGAACTGTCCTTCAGCAAGTCAGGCAGGTTTAATGTGAACAGGGTAAGGGCAAATTTGAAGAAGCTGCCCACAGCAAAAACACCCAGCAAAGTTAAAAAGAATTGCATCGCAGCGACCGGAGCAGGCAATACCAGCATTGCACCTCTTGGGCGGTTCCCAAGCGCCTTTAACAATTTTTCAGGCTCCGGCAACAGCTGCGCAATCGCATCCAGACGGCGCACGCCTCCGCGCATGTCGATCCATTGCACCTTGGAAAGTTTTGGCGAAATATTATCCGTGGTTTGCACGATCACAGGAAACACAACTTGTTTTTCAGAATCAGCTTCACTGTCGTTCTTGAAGCGTGAAAGCATCACAAAAACTGTTCTGGCATCCTGCATATTCGCTGCTTTTGGATGTCCATATTTTTCAAGTGTAGTTGCCAGCATTTGGGCGATCTTCAAGTCCTGAGGTGCGTGATCTATATAAAAGGAAATGGGCTTCGGGTTTGGGTTGTTGGGTGTATATGGATTGGCAAACCTCGGCAGTGTGGCTTGTTCCTTACCCCAGCGCTGCAAGGCAGATGAACGGAGCACAAAAAGAAGAATGATCGCCAGCGGCGCTCCCAATAACACACCCAATATAAATAAGGTTTCCTGCAAGCCGCCGACCCCATCCCAATTTGCAATTGCCGCATTTATCACATACGTTATCGGAAGAAAAATCAATGCCGCCTGAACCTGCAAGAAGTTATAGTTGCGTTTGAAGATCCGATAAGGAAGCGGAATCAATACCCACGGAATAAGCAGCGTCCAAAATCCTGGCAGGGAAAGGATCGCAACAGCCGCGCTCAACAACAAAGCAATCCAGACAACACCAGGCATCTTGAATCCTGTTTGAGGCACTGAATGTTCTTCTACGATTGGCTTTTCAATTTGGGAAAGCAATTCAAGCAGGCCTGCTTTAAAACTGCCCCGAAAGTCGACCCATTCATATCGCTCGAGCTCTGAAGGCAAATCAACCACCTCGAATACCAGCAGGATGATTCTTTTTTTCTGCTCAAGCACACTTCTCCATTCCACTTCCACATTCTGGGAGGCAAGGGATGCTTTGGACACAACCAGCAGGATCACGTCTGCAGCGCCAATCCCTTTGTGGATTTGATCCAGCCACGGCGTACCAGGAATCAAACTGCGATAATCCAACCAGACCTGATGACCGTTATCTTCAAGTTTATCCACAAGACTATCTACAAATCCAATTTCACGGCGTGAATAACTTACAAAAATATTCTTAGCCATAAAGATCTCCCGATATGAACAACAAATCTGCCAACATAAAAAACGAAACCCGCTGAAGCGGGTTTCGTTTCGTTTTCGTGCAAGTCTGGTAAAACAGCAAACTATTTAACAAGATTTCGCAGCACAGTATGCAGGATGCCGCCGTTGCGATAGTAGTTCACTTCCACATCTGTGTTGAGCAAAACAGTAACTTTGAACTCAACAACCTTGCCATCGGGCTTCTGTGCCTTGACGGTGATCTCGCTCTTGGGCTGAACTGCATCGCTCAGGCCTTCGATGGTGAAGACTTCGCTTCCATCCAGACCGAGGGATTCGGCGTTTTGCCCTTCAGCGAATCTCAGCGGAAGCACGCCCATGCCCACCAAATTCGAGCGATGGATGCGCTCAAACGATTCAGCAATGACCGCTTTCACGCCTTGCAGCATTGGACCTTTTGCCGCCCAGTCACGGCTGGAGCCTGTACCATATTCCTTGCCAGCCAGCACAACACTCGGCACGCCTTCGCTTTGATATTTCATCGCCGCATCAAAAATGGACATCTCCGCTCCATCGGGCTGGTGCTTTGTCCAGTTGCCTTCCTTCGGCGCAACCATCATATTCTTCAAGCGGATGTTCGCGAACGTACCGCGCGCCATCACCAGATCATTACCTCGGCGTGTGCCGTATTGATTGAAATCCTTCGGCTGAACGCCGCGTTCCTGCAGGAACTTACCAGCCGGAGAATCCGCGGCAATGTTGCCCGCAGGCGAAATATGATCTGTGGTGATCGAGTCACCGAACATGCCCAATACACGCGCATTCTTGATCGCTTGAATGGACGGGCTGTCCAGGGTCAGCGTCTGGAAGTAAGGCGGATGATGAATGTAGGTGGATTCTTCACTCCACTCGAACAGGTCACCTTCTTTAACTTTGATCTCCTTCCACATATCGGAACCAGAGAACACGTCCGCATATTTGGATTTGTACATCTCAGCTTTGACATTCGCTTCGATCGCTTCGCTGACTTCCTGTTGGCTGGGCCACAAATCTTTGAGATATACAGGCTGATTATTTTTATCTGTGCCAAGCGGCTCATTGATCAAGTCAATATCCACGGTGCCGGCAAGAGCGTACGCCACCACCAACGGAGGTGACGCGAGATAGTTCGCCTTCACCAGCGGATGCACGCGGCCTTCAAAGTTACGGTTACCGGAGATCACAGCAGCAGCGACAAGGTCGCCGCTTGTAACGGCTTTGGCAACTTCACCCGGCAATGGGCCGGAGTTACCGATACAAGTTGTGCAGCCATAAGCAATGACATTGAATCCAAGTTTGGAAAGCGGCTCGATCAGGCCTGCGTTCTTGAGATATTCTGTCACGACCAAAGAACCGGGCGCAAGAGAAGTCTTCACGTAAGGCTTCACGTTCAAGCCTTTTTCCACGGCTTTCTTTGCCACAAGCCCCGCAGCGATCAACACGGAAGGGTTGGATGTGTTCGTGCAAGAGGTAATGGCCGCAATGACAACCGCGCCATGCTTCATTTTTTGGGAGCCGCCATTCGTACCGAAAATGGCTTCGCGATTCAGGGCATCACCGGAAAGTTCGTAGCCGCGGTCTTTTACCGGCGTGGTCAATGCTTTTTGGAATGTGTCCTTCATATCGGTCAGAGCGACGCGATCTTGTGGTCGCTTGGGTCCTGCCAAAGAGGGAACCACCGTTCCAAGGTCCAGTTCGAGCGTGTCGGTAAATTCAGGGTCGGGGCTGTCTGCATCGCGGAAGAGTCCCTGCGCGCGCAGGTAGGCTTCGGTGCGGGCAATGGTCTCTTCGGAGCGGCCCGTTAGACGCATGTAGCGAAGCGTCTCTTCATCTACAGGGAAGTAGCCCATGGTGGCGCCATATTCAGGGGCCATGTTTCCGATGGTGGCGCGATCCGTCAGAGACATGGACTCAAGCCCGGGCCCAAAGAATTCCACGAATTTATCGACCACGCCCTTTTTGCGCAGCATTTGTGTGACGGTGAGCACGAGATCGGTGGCGGTAACACCTTCATTGAGCTTGCCGGAAAGTTTGAAACCAATCACATCAGGGAGCAGCATGTCCATGGGTTGACCAAGCATGACAGCTTCAGCTTCGATACCACCCACGCCCCAACCCGCTACGCCAAGACCGTTGATCATGGTGGTGTGAGAGTCAGTGCCGACGAGCGTATCTGGAAAAGCGATGACATCCTTGCCGTCCACTTTGGTCATGACGACTTCAGCAAGATGCTCAAGATTCACTTGATGCACGATGCCGGTCATCGGGGGTACAACGCGGAAATTTGTGAATGCTTTTTGTCCCCATTTCAAAAATTCATAACGTTCGCG
>JAEURE010000251.1 GCA_016789485.1 Anaerolineales bacterium
ACCAAGGATGGTGTTCCAAACGGATTCGTGCTTTGTGTCCGCGTGTGCTTCGGGTTTTGTTTCGGGCATGTACCAATAGAAAATGGCAGCCACAATGCAGCTGACAACGGCATCAATAATGAATAAAAGCATGAAGGAGCGGTTGGCGAGAAATCCGCCGATGGTGGGGCCGATGATCCACGCTAGGTTGCGGACGACGCGCAAGAGGCCAAAACCTTCCTGCCTTTGTTTCTCGGTGAGGATGTCTGCCATCATGGCTTGATGCGCGGGACCAGAAACATCCGAGAGCAGACCAATGAACGCGGCGAGCGGGAAGAGCACCGCCAATGAATTGACCATTCCCAATGTGAGTGTGCTGAGGGCGCTGAACACCAACCCGAAGAGAATCAGCTTGCGCCGCCCGAATTTGTCCGTCAGTGCGCCGCCGATCATGTTGCCAATGATGCCGAAGATGGAGAACATGGCAAGCACCATGCCCGCCTGAGTCATGCCAACGTTGAATTTGTCGGTGATGTATAGCGAGAAGAAGGGGAAGAGCAGCGTACCGCCGACACTGTCAATAAAGAAGGTGAGGACGATGATCCAGAAGCGAGGAGGGAACTCATGATAAAGTTTATTGAGCCGTGTGAACATGGGAGCCTTTCTGCAAGGCTATGATTATAGAACGGATGTTTTATTTGTCAAGAAGAAAATGAGTTGGGTACAAAAGGGGCTTTTAAAGAAAAGACCCTGTCTGATACAGACAGGGTCTAGATCAATTTACGGGACGGTTGATTCGAGTCTTGGTAAGGATTCGAGATAAGCCCAGATCGCTTTCAATTCATCGTCGGAGAAATATTTGTAATGTTCCCATGGCATTTGAAGAGGGTCGAGTTGTCGGTCGGTAGGTGTTAAGCCTGTGCGAATGGCTTTAATGAAATCTTCCTCCTTCCATGCGATCAATTCACCGCCTGATGTCAGGTTGGGTGCATATTTTGCCGAAGGATCGGCGCTCTTCCCGCCTGAGAGGTCAACTCCATGACAGTCTCGGCATGCGCTAACGTTGATGAGATACTGACCATATTCAGGGGTGACTCCCGCAGGAGGGTAGGTAGGATCGATTGCATTATTGTTGATCGTTTCGGCGATCACAACGCTATCGCCAAAGGCGCCTGCGCCCAACAAGGCTTTCCCCAGCAGGTTGAAACTTGGCTCGCTGGTTTCCTTGTCTACTGGAGGGGCGACTTTTAGATATGCAATGATGTCACCCAGATCCGCATCACTGAAGAATCGAAATGCATGGGATGGCATGATAAGAAGACTACTGCCTTCGGGGTTAACCCCATAACGAAGCGCACGGATCCAATCTATATCTTCAAATTCGGTTCCTGCTCCGCCTTTGCCTGTTGTCAAATTTTTGGAATTGACCGTGGCGAAAGGCGCTTCAAAGAAAGCTCCTCCTGATAAGTCTTCGCCGTGGCAGCCGATACATTCTGCCATCACCCAATGCTCACCGCGCGCAATCGCCGCTTCATCCGTGGGAATGGGAATGGTCTCAACCTGCACATCATACGTTTTCTTCAACATGGAATTGCCTTTGAACACCAACCCTAGAAAAACAAGAACGATTAAACCAAGTAGACTACCAATAATTATTCCGATCCACTTAAGTACCTTCTTCATTTTCTCTCCTTTTACCATTAAGATGATTTAATCGAATTGATAATACGATACTTCAAATCCAATTTCAAGTATCAATCTTGAAAATAAACAAACAGTCCCTTCCGAAAGGAAGGGACTGTTCTCTAAAAAAGTGCGGCTTCTACATTTTGTCCATAGAGTTGGGTGTAGACCGCATCCATATCTCCAGCGTGTAACATCCTGATGCCTTTTCTGTCTACAAAGGGATGACTGACATCGAGCGAAGAATGGTAGACGGCGAGAACTGATTCAGGATCATCGTCTGCGGCGATGCGGTTGATCGAGACGGAATTACAGTCCGTGCAAATGTGGACCAACATCAACTCGCCTCGCGGATTTAACTGATACTTGTTCCTGCTCTTCTTCAGAGTCAACCCGACAGGTTTCATCTTCGCCTTGCAAGCCGAGAGACGGTCGCCAGCAGAGTACAAGTCAAGGTGACACGACCACAAGCAATACGGACAGTGATTGCGGTTGTTGACGGCCGAGAGCATGTGCATGCTGGAAACAAGCGCGTGACAGTTGCCGCACCTGAAATCTCCAAAGGAAGCCATGGTATTGGTTCTCATAGCTCACCTCGCAGGTTCAGATAACTTTGATAGCGGTACGGGCTGACCTGTTCTGCCATGACGGCCTTGCGAATGGCACAGCCTGGCTCGCGGTCGTGCTGACAGCTGAGGCCGAATCGACACTGTCCGATAAACGGAGCAAGCTCGGGGAAGAAAGAGGCGAGTTCTTCATCCGCAATATTCGGCAGACCAAACTCGCGCATGCCGGGCGTATCCACCAGCCTGCCGCCGAAGTCCAGCTCGAACATCTGCAGGTGACTGGTGGTGTGGCGGCCTTTGCCGATATGCCCTGCGCTGACGGCTTTCACGCGCAAACCGAGACCCGGTTGCAGCGCATTCATCAGCGAGGTCTTTCCCACGCCAGATTTCCCGATCAGCACAGACATGCGTCCGTGCAGGACTTGCTTGAGTTCATCGAGTCCCTCGCCTGTTTCGGAGCAGACCAAATGAATGGTGTAGCCGATGCGGCGATAGACATCGAGGTCTTTTTCGAGCGAGTCGTTTTTGTGCTCCAAGTCCATCTTGGTGATGATGATGCGCGATGGTAAGCCAGCCGCTTCGGCGGTGACGAGGTAACGGTCGAGCAGCCCCCACTTTGGGGTGGGGTTGGCGGCGGCGAACACAGGCAGAACCTGGTCCGCATTTGAGACGATGACCTGCTCGAAGATGCGTTGCCCCGAAAGCGGACGCGAAAGCTTGGAGCGGCGAGGCAATATCTCGGTAATGATGCCGCGGTTTGGTCCTGCATCCACAAAGCGGACTTGGTCGCCAATGGCAACCGGGTCAACGTGGTCAAGTTCCTGCACGGCCTGCACTTTATGCCGCAACGATGCAGAGGTGGGATAGATCAGTTGTTTACGTATCAGGGACGAGAGTTCGCAGTCGAGCTCCTGTCCATTGGTGTGGACGGTGTAATGTCCGAGAGATTTTCGAAAGACGATGCCTAGATCGTTTTCGTTTGTAATGTTCATTGTTGAAAGTTCCTGTATAAATTGGTTGATAAAGTTTTGATACGGGCTGTCCACGCGTGCGGACAGGGGATAAGTGAATTGGGTGTAACGCACTTGCTGATCGGGCCGACATAAATTTCTCCTTTGCTATTAGTATGTCATTCTGAGCGGAGCGAAGAATCTCTACGTTTATTTTAGAGACCCTCACCGCACTGGCGCGCAGCGCAGGTGTCGCTGTCGCTCAGGGTAACACGATGAATGAAAATAAAAAACAGCCACGGAAATTTCCGTGGCTGTTGGATGAGCGTCCTAATGCTGGGTGGGTTACAGGTGCAGCGAAGAGACGCGGCTGTTTATATGGATAAACGAAAGCCACGGACGGAGGAACGTCCGTGGCAGTAGAAACTTATCGAAAAAAAGATTGAGTGTTACTACTACGCAGAGACGCGCCTATAGGTTTGCTCGCAAACAAGAACCGATGCCGTATTTAACATAAAACGCGTCTCCTTTCTTTAGAACTTTTGTTGTGTTGGATTTGAATAACGTTTCATAGTTTATCAGTGTGAGAAATGGATGTCAAGATGCATTTGGTTCCATCCCAAGGATGGACGTCAATCCCTGAATGAACAGACTTCCTCCAAACAATAAGACTGTGTTTTTTACATTCCCGCTGACAATGGACCAGTGAATTCCAAATGCAAAGGCGGAGATACCGATGATGACGAGCAATAATCCGCTGAGTAAGAGGCGGCTTTGACTGATGGGTTGGATGCTATCCTTGAAGGTCAGGATGCCAAAGTAGATCGCGAGAATGCCTGCGCCAGTTTTGAAGGCGATCCATCCCAGCGCCTCACCTGCGGACACGCACGAGAGGATGAGCAATACACCGAAGATCGAATTGAGAAAAGAGATGAGAATGGAAATGACTTTCATGACTGTGCCTCCTTGTTTCTTTCTACAAGGATACAGAGTTGGTGCTGGCAAAGTCTATTGAGAGTCTGTCAAACCCCCTCCGCCCCGCAAATCGGGACACCTCCACCAAATCGGATATAAAAAGCTCTTATTTTTACTGTGATTTTTCAGTCCGATTTGGAGGAGGAAAAACAAAAATCCCCCGCTCCAAATGGGGC
>JAEURE010000252.1 GCA_016789485.1 Anaerolineales bacterium
TCGGTGCCAGCAAACGGCAATCTTGTTGTTGTAACTTGCACAACGATAATATGGATATTGAACGCAATCCTCAACACGGGCAGATCGTACGTGAGATCGTGGAGGTCTCCACCATCGTGGAACGCACCGCCGCACGTCCTTCGTTCTCCCCGTTGTTCAAGTATGAAGCCGGCAAAGGGTTGATGCCAACAGGCAACCGTCCCATGCGACCAGGCTTTCGTGCCAATGACTTGAACATCCCTGAGTCCATTTTCAAGGCAGGATTTTAATGGCAGAGCAGATCATTGGTTCGACGAGAACTTTTGTATTGGCAAAGGGCTTTATACAGGTCGGCAATCACTCGGCTTTGATGGGTGAAGATGATACCAAGCGATTATATGCTGAAGTGTATGCCAACCCAGATCGTCCCGATGTGCGACCGCAGGAGGCATATAAGGCGATCCTTTCCTCGATGCAACCGGGCTGGACTTTGCGACTTCTGCAATTGTTCTGGCCCGACCCGGAACCGCGGTTGGAGTTTCAGAAACAGGTTCAACGATGGAAACCTCCATCTTCCGAAGGTTTGGATATTCTGCACCAGGGCTTATCCTTTGCCGTGCAGGAATACCCGCTTCCCTTTGTGCGGCGAACTATATTTGAGTTTGTATTACCCGGCGATGAAGGGATCGCCTGGTGGGAAGGTCTGAGTGGATTATGTGCCGGCTTTGGGTTGCGGATTCGGTATCTGGATCAGAATGCGATTGAAGGATTGACCCGCTGGGTGCTTAACCCCAATTTGGAATATAGGACATAGTTTGAGTAGTATTTTCCAAGGATTGTCGATTTAATTCAGAAGGGAGTTGACAGCAACAGCTCCATTTTGAAGAACATGGGTGTATTTGATTTTAGATCGCTTCTCGTGATTGCCCGAAGAGTTTTTCTTTTTTTGATCTGTCGCTTTGGTGCAAATTTTGGCAGGAGTGGCATATAATTTGTATTATCCGTACAAAGCATGTTATACCGAACTATTCGGCATAGCACCCCGCAGGGGCAAAAAGCCGAATGGTTTGGTTAAAGCGGAGTTAGGCAGTTCCTCAAGGAGGACTATAACTTTTACTGAGAAACAGAGAAATAATTTATCCACTAAAAGATAGTGGAGATTTTCAAGAACTCCATTACTGCAAAGTAGATTAAGCATGAAAATATGCCTGTAGCTGGGATAGTCACTAACCAAGAGGTCACCATCTCGCTCACTACTCTCCAGCGGATTTTATTTATTCTCTCAGCAACTCCTGAACCCACAATTGCTGAGCTAATGATATGCGGTGTACTCACAGGTATTCCTAAAATGGAGGCTACAGAAATTAACGCAATTGAGGTAACTTGCGAATCAAGCGCATTCATTGGTCTTATCCGATATATTCGCCCCCCTAGATTCCGTATTTGTCGCCAATCCCCGATGGAGCCACCCAATGCTAAGGCTACCGTACATGAAATTAATACCCAACTTGGGACAGCAAAAGAAGGCATCCTTCCTGCCAAAACCAGACCTAAAGCTATTGCCCCCATTGATTTTTGGGCATCATTTGAACTGTTCGCTAATGCCAGCAAAACCATAGTGACAATTTGGGAATGTTGGAATAAAACATTTATTTTAGGCGTGGCAGAATAAAAAATAACATAGAAGAACTTCATGAGTAATAAGCTAAGAATGAATGCAACGACGGGAGCCAAAAGAAGGGGCAAGATGATATTTAACAAGCCACTAGTTAAGATGGTCTTTGGACCATGCATAATCAGCGCCGCGCCAAGTAAACCGCCAATCATTGCATGGGTTGAAGACGAAGGAATACCTCGCCACCACGAAAACAAACTCCAAATCACTGCTGAAGCCATACCTAAGGTAATGGCACTTAACTCAACCGCAGATGTATCAATCAGTCCAGTTGCAATGGATCGTGCTACTGCAAGCCCGAATAAGAACGGTGCAATTAGATCAGCCACGCCAATAAAATAAAGGGCAATTCGTGGATTCATGGCTCGGGAGGCAATCACCCCAGCTAAAATACTTGACGAATCACGATACCCATTCAAGAAAGCATAAAATAATGAGAGTACAATGAGAGAGATAAGCATATACAAACCTCACACCTATAATTTGTTTGGAGAATCAGACCTTTAGGGAATAAAGCAGACTTCTAAATATACCACTCTCGATAGAACTTATCCTTTTAACGGAAAAAAGATGGATGGTTGTTATACCAATAAGTTTTATAATGAAAATTGCAATTCTATAAATTTCATAAACCTGCCTAACAAAGCATAGAGCAAATATACTACCTAACGATGGGGGCCGTTCATAGCGCTTATGCATATCCTAAGCAGTTTTCCATACCTTGGACTTTTTTCTGGGTGAACATCTGCGCCATCCCGATCCAGTACGGTTACCCACTATGCGGGCAATGATGCGTACCATTGAAGTCTTCAAATAAATTTCGATCAACCAAGCGGGGTCTTATGATGAGAAACAAACTATTTGTCAAATTAGGAAATGGAAGCTACCTTTTCTGCCCTGAGATACGGTTCTCCGCGTTCCTTATCCATCTCCATCACCCCGGTAATTAACATGGGTGGATTTGAATCAAGGAAGGATTTAGCAACTCGGTAAACATCCGGAAATAAGATGACATCCAATGTCCCTTGTAGATCTTCAATGGTCAGGAACAGCATCATATCGCCCTTGGCGGTTCGACTGCGACGGGAAGTCTGAAGCACGCCGGCCACTGTCACACGCCGACCGATCTTCCCCACGGCATCAATGGAGGAAATCGCTCCGCTGATCTTATCCAATACCAATTCAAGTGGATGTGCCTCCAGGCTGCCTCCGAGGATTTCCAGTTGGGCATCCACCTTTTGTTGCAGAGTCCAATCCTCTTCACTGGTGTCCGACCAGGAAAAGAGACTCATCTGATCCCGTTGCCAGCCACCTGTTTGTAGTCGCTTCAAAATGGCGGGAATTTTTCCAAAGCCATCCAATGCCCCAATCTTCGCCAGGTGTTCCGCTTCTTGCATACGTGGATCCACACGCGAAAGAAAATCATCCAGGGAGGTGAATGGTGCATGTTGGATAATTCTTCCAATCGTACGGTGGGTTAATTCCTTGACCTGACCGATTCCCATAAAGAGCACACGATTTTCCGAACCGATCATATTTTGCACCGAGAACTGATGTCGGGAATAATTCACGTGTGGCGGACGAACTTTTAATCCCAGTCGTCTGGCTTCACTCAAGTAAACACGTTGACTGTAATACCCGCCCCAATTGGCAAGCACTGCCGCCATGAACTCTGCCGGAAAATATTCCTTGCACCAGGCAGAGCGCCAGCCGATCCTGGCATACGAAGCGGCATGCGCTTTGGGAAAGCCATAACCTGCAAAGGCTGCCATCATTTCCCAAATGCGTTCGCCAATCTCAATGGGAATGCCACTTCGTGCCTGTGCTTCGTTGACGAATTTTCTTTCCAACTCCTGCATCTTCTTGCCCGGATCGAAATGACTCATCGCTCGCCTCAGCAGATCAGCTTCGGCCAGACTGAACCCTGCCAGCTCATTGGCGATCCGTAAGACCTGTTCCTGATACAGAATGACCCCGAAGGTCTCATCCAACAATGGGGCGAGCGCTGGATGAAGATGCCGTACCGGTTCTTCCCCCTTGAAGCGACGCACGAAGGCATCCTTGAGTCCGCCAGTCAACGGACCGGGACGATACAGCGCAAGGGCGGCCATGATGTCATCTTCTGTGCGGGCATGGATCTCACGTAAGGTTCCACGCATCCCCGGACTTTCGATCTGGAAGCAGCCAATGGTCTCACCTTTTTCAATGCGAGTTGAGGTGGCTTCATCAACAGAGGGAGTTGAGTCCAGGACTGATAAGGGAGTCGCGTATTGTTCGGGTTTACTTTGTTGTACGAACTCCGCTACATCTCCCACGACAGTGAGGCCACGAATACCCAGTAGATCGATCTTCACCAAACCCAAGGCTTCCACCGAGTCGAGATCGAGTTGGGTGATGACCATACCCTTGCCGCCCGAGTTCATGACCGGGACGAGATCGGTCAGTGAACTCGGTGCGACGATGACACCGCCGGGATGCATGGAAAGGTGACGCGGTAATTTCAGGATGGCTTCGGCGTCATCGAAGACGGACTGATAAGCGGGATAAGCAGTTTGCAGGTCGGCAAATGGAGAGGGTGGATCTTCACCATCCTCGGATTCTTCGAAGCGTGCCCACCAGGCATGCGGCAATTGATTGGCAAGTTCACGTACCTTCGCAGGTTCCAGTCC
>JAEURE010000253.1 GCA_016789485.1 Anaerolineales bacterium
TCAACGACACAATAGACGAGATTCGCCAGAAAATAGCGGACTGCCCGTATTCGCGCTTCCCTGTACGGCAGGATACGCTCGAGGCGATCGTCGGTATTGTAAAATCACGCGACCTGCTTGTCGCCAGTCTGTTTGGCAAGGAAATCAAACTTAAGGAATTCGTCAAACCTGCCTTTTACATTCCTGAAACCATGTTTGCGTCACGCGCACTGGAAATCTTGAAGGAGAAAAATACTGAGCTGCTCCTGGTTGTGGATGAATTTGGCGGTGTGCAAGGGCTCTTGACCATCAATGACATTCTTGAAGAGATTGTCGGCGAGATGGAAGGAGCAGAACCTCAAGCCACCCAACGACAGGACGGTTCATGGCTTTTGGACGGCATGTTGGAAATAGACGAGTTCAAGGAAATCTTCAACTTGAATATTCTTCCACATGAAGATGAATATGAGACTTTGAGCGGTTTTGTGATGACATCTCTCGGCCGCGTACCGCAAACCACTGATCTGTTTGAATGGCACGGCTTACGATTCGAAGTCGTGGATATGGACGGCAGGCGCGTGGACAAAGTCCTCGTCACCACCCTCCCGAAGCCGCCAATAGCTCAAGCATAAAAAGGGAAAAAGTCAAATGACAGCATATGTAATCGTGGATATTGAAGTGACCGACCCTGAAGGCTACAAGGAATATGTCAATATGGCGCCCGAAGCGGTGAAACTTTACGGTGGCAAGTACATCGCACGCGGCGGATATAACGAAACCTTGGAAGGAGACTGGCAGGCAAAACGCCTTGTCATCCTCGAATTCCCATCTGTAGAACAGGCAAAGACCTGGCTGAACTCCCCAGAATACGCGCCAGCCCGAAAATTGCGCCATCAATACGCCCGCACAAACATGGTTGTCGTTGACGGCCTTTAAAAGCCGATAATTGTTCAATGGTATAATCCTCGCCCGTATGACTCAAGAACCCATTTCCAGCAATAAAACGAAAGTCTGCCCCACCTGTGGAACGCGTTTAAGCGAAAATGCCATGCGCTGTCTCGTTTGTGGGACGGAATTCAACACACAGCCTGCGCCAAAAGCTGCCAAAAAAGCTGAAAAATCAGTGCAGGCCAGCCGCATGCCAGAAATTCGTCTGAGCCTTCCTGCCGCATTGGGCGTTTTGGCGACCATTATTATCATCGCAGCCGCCATCACGTTCTTTCTCGTGCCAAAGGATCCAGCCGCGCTTTCTCCTGAAGAAACAGGCACGCCAACAGAGACCCCCACAGCAACCATCCCTCCCACGGCAACTCTGCCAGCAACCGATATCCCGACTGCCACATTACAACCACCTTTTGATTACATAGTTGCAGTAGGTGACAATTCCTGTTCCCAGATCGCATTCAATTTTGGCATCTCGGTTCAAAGCATCATTATCGCCAACAACCTTCCTTCCACTTGTCCCATCAGCGTGGGACAACCACTCAAGATTCCATACCCAACTCCCACCATTCCGCCCCCGCCAACCAACACTCCGTTACCGGTAGATGCAACCCGGCAATCTTGTGAAACCGTGCCAATCACTGTTCAGGAGAATGACACGCTCTCGAGCATTTCCCTGAACTACGCTGTCCCCATGGATGCGATCAAGGAATATAACGGGCTGACCACAGACAATGTTTTCCTTGGACAGGCATTGAGCATTCCGTTGTGTATGCGTGCCGCAACCCCCGGACCCACCCCCACTGCGACGCTTCCGCCTCCCTACCCCGCCCCTAACCTGCTTCTGCCTGCGGATGGTGCCGCCTTCACTCTGGCAAATGATGTGGTCACTTTGCAATGGGCATCCGTCGGCACCCTCGGCGATGCCGAAGCGTACCAGATCACCGTGGAAGATGTTACCTCCAGCCAAACACGTCGCCTCACCGATTATGTGACCGACACAAAATATATTGTGCCGACCTCCTTCCGCCCGAAAGATAACGTGGCACATGTTCTGCGCTGGTGGGTCACCCCAGTCCGCCAGACCGGCGTGGATGATCAGGGTCAGCCCATCTGGGTTGCTTCTGGCGCGGTCAGCGACAAACGAGTCTTCACCTGGGTGGGGGTTGCCGTTCAAGGCACGCCCAATCCGTAAATAAACAAGCTCCCCGTCAACTTGGCGGGGAGTTTTCATCTGGAAACGATCTCCGGGTAACAGGATTAAGTATCAGCGCGGTTTGAAGCGCGGTTGTAAGATACCTATCCGCTGGGATGTCATAAATCCGATTCCACATAAAATAAAATCCCATTTGGAGGATGCTTGTGATCAAAACATTATTGAAAATCCTTGCGGTTCTGCTCATCATCTCCGGCGGCATTTGGATATTGCAAGGCACGAACATTTTGCCCGGAAGTTTTATGACCGGCGATCCGCAATGGGCGATCAACGGCGCGATCACCGCGTTGATTGGCGCAGGTTTATTCTGGTTGGTCAATCGAAAATAAGTATGAGTGATCCCATTCAAATTGGAGACAGAGTTCAAATCTACCTGGATTCGAAATTCGGAGAAAAAGAAGGCTGGTATGAAGGCGAAGTCTTCAAGATAGACCCGTACTCTGAACATCGCAGTTTTTACTGGGTGCAGCTAAACACAGAAGCGCAATTAATATTGGGAATGCAGAAAATCTCTGTGTTCAACTTGAAGAATATAAAAAAAGTATTGGGCACATAATTGATGACGAGCCAACTTTCCCTCCACCATCTGACTCAATTCCCCGCTTCCATCTTCTCGGAGGCTGTATCTGTTTTCCCAACCATTCTCGCACTGCACGGACGTGGCAGTAATGAAAGCGACTTGATAGGCCTTGCGGATTATCTGCCCAAGAGCTTTTTGTGGATCAGCCCACGCGGGACGTTTGGCCTCGGACTCGATTCCTACGAATGGTTTCAGATCACACAAATTGGCAAACCAGACTCAACTCGTCTTGCAAATGCGCTCGACACGATGGACAAGTTCATTGACGAGATTATCGAAACGTATCCTGTTGATAAAGCTAAACTATACCTGCTTGGCTTCAGTCAGGGAAGCATTATCTCGATGTCCTACGCGCTGACCAAACCCCAGCGCGTGGCTGGCGTAGTTGCGCAATCGGGATATATTCCGCACGAATCAGGTTTAAAAATTGACGAAGCAGGCACCAAACACAAGCCCTTCATCCTCACACACGGAATTCAAGACCCCATGCTGCCCGTGGATTGGGCGCGCCGCAGCCGCGACACCCTGCAAAAGCTTGGGACAAATCTCGAATATCACGAGTTCAACATGGGGCACAATATTTCAGCAGAGTCCATTGCAGTGATCAATACCTGGCTTGAAAATCAATTGAAATAAAACAAAAAAATACCCCTGTGTTGGACAGGGGTATTTTCAAAATACGATACAATCAGGGTATGAATTCTTTTTCTTTGACCTCCCTGCTTGAAAAGGCGCTGGCCTCTCGCATTCAATTAAGTGATCCCAAACACGAAAGCGCCTATCGCCTCTTCAACGGATTCACCGAAGGCTGCTCCGATCTCATCATTGATATTTATGCGGCGACCGCCGTCATCCACAATTATGCGGATGATCCTGAGCAGGGCGCATCTCTTACCCAGGAAGCACAGCAATTCCTCATTACTTCCCTGCCCTGGCTGCAAGCGGGCATCCTCAAAACCCGCAACGGCGCAACTCAGGAAGAAAAGCGTGGAAAGATCTTATTCGGCACCGAGTTGAATCGTAAAATAAAAGAACATGATATCTGGTATTCCATCAACCTGACATTGAACCGCGACTCGAGTCTTTACCTTGATACTCGCAATCTGCGCAAATGGCTCATCGGAAATATAAAAGGGAAATCCCTGCTGAATACGTTTGCTTATACCGGGAGTTTTGGCGTTGCCGCGCTAAAAGGTGGGGCCAGCCGTGTTGTGCAGATCGACATGAACCGCGACTTTCTCAACATCGCAAAGACTTCATACACATTGAACGGCTTTCCCATTCAAAAGGGGAATTTCATCTCCAGGGACTTCTTCGAACAGGTCAGCAACCTCAAGCGCAACAGCACTTTCTTTGACTGTGTCATCATCGATCCTCCATTTTTCTCGACCACCTCCAAAGGCAGGGTGGACCAGGAAAAGGAAAGCGCGCGTTTGATCAACAATGTACGGCCGCTCATCAAGATTGGCTGTTATCTGGTCGCAATCAACAACGCGCTATACGTGAGCGGAAAAGAATATATGCAAACGCTCGAAGAACTTTGCAGGGATGGATATTTAAAAATCAGGGAATTAATTCCCGTCC
>JAEURE010000254.1 GCA_016789485.1 Anaerolineales bacterium
TTTCGCTAGCCAGCCTGCGGATTTGAGGCGGCCAGGACAAATGATTACCGCCCGCGCCATGAAGAAGGATAACGGGCGGGCGATTGGGCTTCGCATCTTCTGCCACATGGGCAAAATAATGTAATCCGGCGGAAATCGGCATTATTTACTTTTTAATTTTGATGCATGGCGTGGATGGTGCAGGCGGTCTGCGGCATCTTCGGAAAGAGGAATATAAACCTGCACCTTGGTCCCTTTTCCCGGGGATGAGTCTATCTGTAAAAGACCGTTGACGAGTTCAGCACGCTCGCGCAGATTGACCATGCCGAGGCTTGAGTTGGAGCGCTTGTCATATGCCTGCGTCATGGCGTTTACATCGAATCCCAGGCCGTTATCGTTAATTTCCAGCAAGGCTATTCCAACTTCCATCTGGCTTAGGCGCACCGTGATGGTTTCAGCGGCGGCGTGCTTACGGGCGTTATTCACAGCCTCTTCAATAATATAAAAGATCACGCCCTGCTTGCCCATTTCCAGTTGGCTGGTGATCCGTTCGTCAATATTTACCACCACTTTTTGAGAGAAGGTTTCCAGCATCTTATCTGCCATGGCCTGCACCGCCGCTGTGAGTCCTTGAGATTCAAGGATGAGTGGGCGCAGGGTGAAGAGCATATGACGGATTTCCTTGGTGGTACGATGAGCGAGCTCTTCCAGTTTGACAATTTCCTCGGCGGCGGCTTTTACATCTTTGCCCAACATGCGGCGGGTGATGTTGAGCCGCATTGCCATTGCAGCAACAGATTGAGTAGGACCATCGTGCAGGTCTCGCGCCAGTTTTTTGCGCGCCTCTTCATGGACCTCCACCATGCGTTCTTTTTCCTCCACCAAATCCTGATAAAGGCGCGCATTTTGGATGGCGATCACAGCCTGCCTGCCAATGATATCGAGCAACTTCAAACGATCCGCATTGAAATAGTCGGGCTCTGGGTGTGCGAACAACAAAACGCCGTAGACGTTAAAACCGCTGCGTAACGGAAAACAATATCCACTGGTGCAGTTCCTTAGCGCAATGACACGCCCAAGTTCGGGATCGTAGCCAATATCCTTGAACGTGATGGGCTCGCCCTCATCCAGGGCTTTTTTCAGCACACCTTCAGCGCCATCAAAGGTGACGCGCATATCCGCGCTGGTAAAACGCCTTGCGGAACCTATGCGTAACTTTCCGCCGTTGAACAACATCACCACACCTACAAGCGGGTCACTGACCAATTGCTCGGGGTCAGGGTTCAAAGCGGCGGCGCTCATATCCAAGGCTGAGTCAAGGACACGTTTATAGCTTAGTGTGGATGAAAGGGTGGATGTCAGCTCATAGATGGCACGCAGGCGTTCGTTTTGGATGGCACGTTTCTTTTCTTCTGAATCCATCCACAGGCTGCGGTTCTTACGCATGTGCTCCATCATGCGGCGACCAAGGAAGCCAAAAACAAAACTTAGACCAATTAGAATCGCAGAGATAAGAGCAGAAAGTGAAAGACTCTTATTCGTTTGAAAATCCAAATAAAGCATGAAGCCAGAAAATAATAACGCGATAACCACTCCCCCAAAAATCTCGAAATAAATGGAGCCTGTCAAAATCGGGAGCAAGCCCGCCCAAAATGCCGGTCCACGCACACCACCTTGTCCCCAGAAAAATGCCCCTGCCAGGAGCAGATCCACAACAATGTTGAGGCGACGGTGGAACTGAAGGCGTAGATTCAAGCTTGTCACGGCTGTCATGGCTAGGTTCCAAAGGATCATTAGACCAAGGGGCCAGGCAGAACGGATATCCAGTTCATTGCCCAAGCTAAGGGATACGATCAAACCGACCAGCATGATCCAGCGTAATGATATGGCAAACCAGTCTGCCATGTAGGGTGTATCAAATTTGCGCATCATAGCCATAATAGACCCATATCATAACGAAAAACACGCAAGCAAGCAACCACCAAAGACGTTACAGCCAAATTACACCTTATCGTCAAATGACTAATTTTCATTGTTTTTCATGGAATTTACAGACAGGCCAATCATAATTCCTGAAACCAGCCAGATGTTTGGGGTAGCAAAGGAATCCTGTGTGAAATTATAGAGAGTAACTCCCAGCCAGGCAAAGGTCCCTGCAATGACGGCAAAACGTGTCCAAAGCTCCCTGCGAAGATGGAGCAAGAGGATATCGCCAAGCAGGTACAACTGAAAAGCGAGATACAGGAAAAAACCAATGATCCCAGTCTCTGCGAACAGGCGGATGTACATATTTTTCGGGTTGGGGTACAGGCGGTTTTCAGTACTTTGCTGGCGCGCAATTTCAGGAAGGGTAGTGAGGGACCAGTCTGGCAGGTTTTGGTAGATGTACAAGCCACTTGCGCCAAAACCAGCCCCGCTAAGTGGATATTTTTCATACGCCGCCCAGGCGCCCACGGAGTAAGCTCCTCGTGCGCCTGCATGGATACCGATAATGTATTCGTTCAGGCTGTCGGTGTTGGCTGTCACCAGATTTCGAAAGATATTTCTCTGGCTCAAAAAGAGGAGAGAGCCGCCAAGCGCAGCAAGGATGGCGGTCACCATCCCAATGCGGATGAGAAGGTCAAATGCGCGGCCGCGAAATCCATTGATGAACCAAGTCCACATGGCGCGCAGGACATCACGACCAAAGAAGAGGAAGGTCAATCCCATTGATGCGAGAGTGACCAGTAAACCGCCGCGGGAATAGGTTGCCAAAAGCAACAGCAGAGATAATGTCAATAGAACGGGTTCCAGCCAGCGGTTAAGGGTGAGGCGGAAATTCGTCAAAACAGAAGCAAAGAGGATGGGAATATATATCGTCGCGAGTTGACCTGCCAGCCAGGCAGGTTCAAAGGCAAGGCCTGAAATACGGCGGGTGTTGTCGAGCTGGCGCATGGAAAAGGAAAGCTGCCATTGTGTGACCATATCCCTATCAAGCAATCCCGTGTAGAAGGTAACGGCTTGCAATCCGCTCCACGCAATGTTGAAGGAGAGGCCGACCAAAAGCCATTTGAACGAAAAGCGAAGATCATCTTCAGTTTTGTTCATCCACACGGCGGAGAAAAAGAAGACAAGACCAATGAACATGGTGATCAACGCGCGGATGGTGCGGTCTACATATTCCTGCGAATAAAGCGGGATGGGATTGGTCAGGGCTCCAAGGCTGGAAGATGCAATCACAAACAAGACAAAAGCACCAAGCGGGACGAAAGATCCCGACCAGTTCATTTTTTGACGGAGTCGCCAAATCTGAAATAATAGAATCGGGAAAAGCAAACCCAACGGGTACATCGCAAGCGGGCGGACAAGGGTTCTGCTTTCGCCAAGGAGCGGGAACCAGCGAAAACTGGTGACGGGAATCGCGATCAACGCCAGCGCCCAAAGGATGCGCGAAATCTTTTCGATGGAGAAGTTCGAACTTTTCATTTATTCTTTGGCTTGACGAACAAAACAACAAAAACAGCCAGGGTTAGAAAACTCATGGAGCCAGCCAGCATAAATTCACCCAATGAAATGCTGCGCTGTTTTGGCAAGTCCACGGCTTGGGTCACTTCCAGTTTAACGAACTCGTTGATGTTTCCTGCCTGAACCTCAGACCGTACTTTGAGGACAAACGCCTCCGCCCAAGCGGAAGCAAGTCCTTCAGCAATCTGCGGGGTATTGTCATCCGCGTAGAAATGCCAGCCTGCTTCGGATGGCTGGCTGAGCAACAATTTTCCTCCACGCAAGTCTTCCACGGGAATGGCAAATTGAGAAGATAACGGAGACATGACTTCGTCCGACCAGGCAAGCTCTTCCATCTTGCGCGATTCGCGCTCGAGATAATAGAACTGCTGACGATCTGTCTCCTGCGGCCAGGCTTGTTCGAGATTGAAATCCACATTGACAGTTGCCTTCGCGCGATAGGGAGGCGGAACGACATAATAAACCGCTGCGCCGATCAACATGCCAAGCAGCGCGCCCAACACCCAAAACCGCCATGCGCGCAGCAGGCGGATAAGGTCTTCAACAGAGGGAGATGCAAACACGAAATTCATTTTTATGTTTTTACTCTTTTTATGCGCCACTTCCAGAGCGGACCGATGATCTTTCTCAAATAATATTTTGCCACAATCGGAGCAAAGAAACCACCGCCGTTGCGATAATGTACGCGCAGCATTTCCTGCCAGCCGCGCTCATCCGCAATATTGGTCTTGCTGCTGGTGTGAATACGGAAGTTCGCCCAAGTGCGGCCTGCTACATATTTCAAAGGCGCCTTGGCGGCAATGCGAGTC
>JAEURE010000255.1 GCA_016789485.1 Anaerolineales bacterium
GGGACACCAAGATTGCGGACGCCGTCAAAAAGGTTATTCGCCTGGAACCCTGTCATAGAAACAGAAACAGCTTGCGGGTCGACCTTTGAGGCGTCTGAAAGGGCGGCGAGTGCCTCAGGCGAGCGGGATGTCAGCCATTCGACGAGTTCCGTCGCGGGAGCAGTCCGCATGCGGGAATTGAGCGCATCATACTCAAACGGACAGTTGATCGCCATGACCCGGTCCACGCTCTTCGGCCATTGTTTGATGAAAGCAAGCGCAACCAATGCGCCGAGATCATGACCGACAAGCGCAACCTTGCCAATGCCCATTTCTTCGAGGAAACGATTAATAAGGTCTGCTTGTTTATCAAGGGTGTAGCGCGAGGGATCGCGGGCTGTATCGCCAAAGCCAAAGAGATCCACCGCATAAGCACGGAAGGATGTGGATGCAACCTGCATGGCATTGATCCAATACCGCCATGAGCCAGTCCAGCCGTGCAAAAAGACAATGGGGCGTCCGCGTCCCAAAGCCTCATAATGCACCATTGAACCGTCAAGAATGATCGCGCTCATTTACAATTATTTCCCAAATTTTCCCAAAATCGCTTTTACCCGCTCAGTAAGCTGGTCGGGGGCAAAGGGCTTAAGCAGGTATTCCTCGGCGCCTGCATCCAGCCCGGTTTGGATCTCAGCATCCTGTCCCTTGGCGGAAAGAAAAACAACGGGAATATCTTTCAACATCGGGTCTGCCTTCATGGCGCGGCAGGCATCGTAGCCGGTCATACGCGGCATGCGTACGTCCATCAGAATAATGTCCGGGACCAATTCGGATGCCTTCTGTAACGCTTCTTCGCCATTGGAAGTGGCAACGACTTCGTGCCCTGCAAAACGCAGGGTAAATGCGACAAGTTCACGGATATCGGGTTCGTCTTCTGCGATCAAAATTCTTGCCATGCAAGCTCCATTTATTTTCGAATGGGCAGGGTGAAGGAGAAAGTGCTCCCATCACCCGGCACACCCGTGCTGGTCATCCAAATACGCCCATTGTGCATCTCCACCAATTGACGCACAATTGGCAAACCGAGGCCTGTTCCGGGCGTTGCAAGAACAAGCGGGTTTTCGCCGCGGAAGAACCGATCAAATATACGATCCTGATCTTCAGGCGCAATTCCAACGCCATTATCCTGAACATCCACTTGTACTTCACCATTTTCCTGATGAATGTTCACACGGATCGTTCCATTTTCCGGCGTGTAATTAAAGGCATTATTGACCAGATTCCCCAATATCTGGCGTACACGGTCTCCATCACCAATGACAGGCGGCAGATCCTTTGGAGCATCGAGCGAGAGCGCCATTGGTTTGTCTTCCTGTTGCGAACGATTCAGCACTTCAGCAACGACATCCTCGGCGATGCTGTGTAAATCCACAGGTTTCGGGTTAAGCGTGATACGCCCCGCCTCAATGCGGGAAATATCCAGCAAATCGCTGACCAGGGTATTAAGCCGGTCAATGTTATTCCGCACAACCTCAAGAAAGTGCATCTGGTTTTCGTTCAACGCACCCGCAGCGCCCATGGTCAAAATATCCACATAGCCTTTGATCGCTGTCATCGGCGTCCGCAATTCGTGGCTGACGGTTGCCACAAACTCCGATTTCAAGCGATCCACTTCCACTTCATGCGTAATGTCGCGGATGATGGATACTGTGCCGAGGAAATCGTTCTGCAAAATAACAGGAGCCAGGTGGACGAGAGCAATCCGCTCATTCTCCAACTCAACCTGCTCGGCGTACGAATCACCATGCTGATGAGAAGACGGATCTTCCGACCAACGGCGGATGGTCTCTGCCCAGGAAGTAGCTGCCTTCCCAAACAAGCCACCAACCTTGTCCAATGAATTGCCCAAAAGGCGCGAGTCGGCTACACCGAGAATCCCTTCGGTGGATGAGTTCACGAAGGTAATGCGGTTATCCGAACCCGTGACAAGAACGCCGTCCGCCACAGCTTCGAGGATGGCTTGTGAACGACTTGCATCCTCCTGCTCCTTGCGCAACATTACGCCGAGGCGTTCAGCCTGGTCGCGAATGAGTTCATACAGATGTGCATTATTGATCGCCACAGCCACCTGACCCGCAATGGCTTTGACAAGACTAAGCATTTCGGAACTGAAGAAATTCGGGGCACGCTGGAAAACCATCAACACACCGATCACATCTTCACCCACTAGCATGGGAACGGAGATATTGCTGCGATGATCCTGCCCGGCGATAGTGCTCCGCACCCAGCGCGGATCCAGATGCAAATCATCCACAAGGACCGCTTCACGGTGCTGAACCACCCAGCCAGCCAAACCTTCACCGATCTTCAAGGTGAAGCCGCGTCCACCGGGAGCATTGCGATCCGAAAGGTATCCGTATCCTGCACGGTAATGCAAAAGGTTATCTTCTGCATGGACAAGCAAAATGGTACCTTGTTCCGCGCCAATGGCATCATTCAGCAATGACAATGTACGGTTGAGCGCACGATCCAGATCGAGGCTGGAAGAAACTTCTGTAAGAATGCGCAGAAGGGTTTCGGTATTCTGCTGTTCGCGCTGCAACTGGGCAGTGCGTTCCACAACACGCATTTCAAGATTGGAGGCTAAATTCTGCGTTTCAGCAAAGAGCCGTCCGTTTTGGATGGCGACAATAGCCTGATTCGCAAGTGTGCCAAGGACTTGCATATCCTCGGCGGTGTAGACACCCGGTTGATAGCTTTGGACAGAAAGCATGCCGCGCGCCTTGTTCCCCACGATCATCGGCACAGCCACAATGGACTGTGTGTCCTTATCTTCTTCTCCAACCACTATGGTGTCGATGTTATTCACCTGTTCAAGATTGGAGATCAAGATGGGGCGGGAAGTTCGGATCACCTCACTGCTCATCCCTTTCCCAAAGGGCACCCGCTCACCCACATAACGTTTTCCAAGGTCGTACAAATAGACAGGATCAATCTCATTTTTCTCTTCGTCATAGAGAGTGATCACAAAGGAATCTAACGGCAGGATTCGTTCCGCCGCCTTATGCACGGAGAAATACACCTCCTCCGGATTGAGGCTTGCGCTGATAAGGGAACTTGATTCATTCAGGATGGCAAAGCGTTCAGCCGTACGGACAGAGGATTGATACAAGCGCGCATTTTCAAGCGCAATGGTAGCCTGGTTGGTAATCGTACGCGCGACTTCAAGTTCGTTGGCTCCAAAACGGGCCTCGCCTGTCATTTGGGCAAAGAGGAGGGCGGAAAGGTTTTGTCCGCTGGTGAGCGGCAGAATCAGAAGAGCCATCGTATTATCGCCAAACATCTCCATAAGTTCGGCAAGGTCTGGTTCATTGCGGACGTCGTCCGTATTGAATATGCCCAGCGATTCGCGCAGACGATTAAAGATGGGAGCATCCGGCAAAGGCTTGGGAAGTTTAAAGCGCACTCGAGGCGTGGTGAATTTCCAAAAAGCCTGACCCCGCTCAAAGGTCACAACAGAGACGCGGCGAACGCCCAAGCCCTTGAGCAATTCATCTGCGGTCAAATTAAGGATTTGATCCGTATCCAAAGACCCGGTCAAAGCAGAGGTGAAGCGGTTGAGCGTGGTAAGACGCCGCGAGCGTTGATCCAGTTCGGTGGCGCGGCTGACGCTGTCTTCGTACAGGCGGGCATTATCCAACGAAACCGCGGACTGGCTGGCAAAGGTAAGCCCAACCTGCATTTGCTCGCGGGTGTAAAAGTTTGCCTGCCATTTTTCCACAGCAAGCACGCCGACCAATTCACCTTTCGATATCAATGGAATACCAAGCCAGGAAAGGCGGGGAGCTTCCACAGGAACGAACCGTGAATCCTCGCGAACATCTTTGATGAGGATCGGCTGGCCGGTTTGAGCCATTTCTTTAAAGAGCGCACTGTCTGCAACGGCAACAGACAAACCGAGCCGCTGTTCAGTGTCGGAAAAACCGCGTGCAGATGAAATTGTCAGGCGGTCTTTCTCACGCAGCCAGAGCGTGGCTGTGTCATATGGAAGGACGGAACCTAACTGATCGAGCAAGGTTTTTACCAATTGGTCACTGCTCAAGCTGGAGGTCAGGGAAGCGGCGGCATCATTCAACGCCTGCAATTGTCCGGCGCGCTCCTGACTGGTTTGTACCAGCCGCAGGTTATCCAACGACAAAGCGATCTGCTGCGCAAGGGAAAGCAAAAGGGCTTCATCCTCCGAACGGAAAGCGGAGGTCGCATTGAAATTATCCAGTACAAGCAGA
>JAEURE010000256.1 GCA_016789485.1 Anaerolineales bacterium
TCAGGCAGGATTATTTCAGGGGTAAATCTGTTACGTGGCTTCAAAATAACTTTGAAGCAAACAAGGAGTTTGAGGAACACTTTGCTGAGAATTATATGAAACCGCCTATGCGGATCATAGCGGTAAGTATTATTGTCCTGGCAATTGCTTTTTTGACAGGTAGTTTCTTAAAACCAAACCCATCCATTATTGAATTTACACTTGAGGGTATCTGGCTGCTGCTTGGAATCTGGCTATTGATTTAAAGGTGGAGAATATAAGATAGCACTTCTTTCCGCTTATAATACGGGGCGTTCAAACCTGAAAATTGGAAAGACATGTCACTCATTACAGTAAGTTCACTCTCCAAATCATACGGTCCCACTGATATTTTCAGCGGGATATCGTTCAGCGTGTCCAAGGGCGCGCGCATGGCCATCGTTGGCCCCAACGGAATCGGCAAAACCTCGCTCATGCGCATCCTCGTCGGTGCGGATGAAGCTACCTCGGGAACAGTGTCCCGCTCCCGCGGAGTCCGAATCGGATATCTGTCACAGGAAGCGGATTTCAAAATGTCGGGAACTCTTTGGGATGCCTGCGAATCCGTCTTCGATCATTTCAAAGTGGAGCAGGATGAATTGCACCGCCTTGAAGGTTTGATGTCTGACCCTTCTACGCAGCTTGAAGAGGTGATGGAACGCTACGGAAAATTGCAGGAAGATTTCGAGCGGCGCGGCGGCTACACCTACATGACCAAGATTCGCCAGGTGTTGACTGGTTTGGGATTCAGCGAAGCCGATTACCAGCTTGACCTTGAACATCTTTCCGGTGGGCAGCGCACGCGCGGATTTCTTGCGCGCCTCCTGCTCGAAGACCCAGACCTGCTCCTGCTCGATGAGCCCACCAATCACTTGGACATTTCTGCCGTCGAATGGCTCGAAGGATATTTGAGTCAATGGGAAGGCGCGGCCATCATCATCTCGCATGACCGTTTCTTTTTGGACAAAGCCAGTAACATGGTTTTGGAAATGTTTCCCGGCACAACCGAAATGTATCGCGGCAATTACAGTGCGTATCTCAAACAGCGCGCCGAGCGCATGGAACGCCGTCAGGAAGTATTTGAGAGCGAAAAAGAAAAGCTGCAAAAGGAAATGGAATATATCCGCAAAAATGTGGCGGGACAAAATGTATTGCAAGCCAAAGGCAAGCTCAAGCGTCTTTCGCGCATTATTCAAGCCATCGAACAGATCGGCATGGAAGCCGCGCTCAGCCAAAAGTGGAGCGAGACCGCGGGCGAAGTTTCCGTCACCACATCCATTCTCAGTGTGGAAGAAGCGGGACGCCGCATCAATGCTTTGCAATCGCCCGTGCGTCAATTGCCTAATTTGCATTTGCGGCTCAGTCAGGCTTCCCGTTCTGGTGACATGGTCATCCGCACTGAAAATCTCAAAGTGGGATTCTCGGACAAGTTTTTATTCTCATCCCCCAATATTGATTTAAGACGCGGCGATTGTGCCGCATTGATCGGACCGAACGGTGCAGGCAAATCGACTTTTCTTAAAACGATCCTCGGTCAGATCCCGCCGTTAGCTGGTACGGTGACTTTGGGAGAGAGTCTACACATTGGCTACTTCGCTCAAGCTCATGAAAGCCTTGATCCGAAGAAAAGCGTAATTGACGAGATCATGCATGCCACAGGCTGGCTTCCGCAGAAAGCCCGCGAGTATCTCGGTAAATATCTCTTCTCCGGTGATGACGCCTTCAAAATGGTATCCATGCTCTCCGGCGGTGAACGCGGACGTTTAGCATTGGCAAAGCTTGCTTTGCAGGATACGAATCTGTTATTACTTGACGAACCCACAAACCATTTGGACATCCCCTCACAGGAAATTCTCGAAGCCGTTCTGGATGATTACGAAGGCACGATCCTGCTCGTCACACATGACCGTTATCTTGTGGACGCCATCGCCACCCAGATCTGGGAGATCGACACAGACGAATCCAACCTCATCATCTTCAAGGGTATCTATTCTCAATTGAAAGAAGAACGAGAAAAAGACCTGGCTCGCCGTGCCGCTGCACAAGCCGAACGCGAAGAAGAGGAAGCCCGCAAGAAAATACCTGTCAACCCAAAGGCTGGCAATACCCAAGAGCAAAGAAGGAAGGTCGCGAAAAAGCAGGAATTGGAAAATAAGATTGCCAGGCTCGAAGCGCAATTAAGCGAGATCAGCGAACAACTGGCAAATCCACCCAAGGATGCAGGTGTCGTCATTCGGTTGGCAAAAGAGTATGATCAGGTGCAAAAAGAAATGGATGAAAAACTGGCGGAGTGGGAAGCCTTGCAGAGTTGAGCGGCGAAATAATCTGCCGAATTGGAGAGAGGCATGTCTTTATTGAAGCGGTTTCCAGAAAAAGGACAAATTGTTTCTGTTTATGCTGTTGGTGCTGCCATCCTATATTCCTGGGCAATTCTTAAGGCAATTCAGGAGTTTGCAAAAAATTGGAGTTTGCACTTAAGTGTTTCTGAAATACTTGGCTTGTTTTCTTATACACTGGCAGGTACATTTTTTGAAAGCGTGTTGTTTTTAGCTGCCTTGCTTCTGATCAGTTTTATCCTTCCCAAAAAAATATTTGCAAATAAATTTGTTTTGCGGGGAAGCATTCTTACAATAACTTTCCTCGGTTCGATCATATATCTTTACACGCAAACATTTACATATGCCTTGTTGGATAATATCGGCGAATGGGGCGTGAGTTTTGTCTCTTTTACTTTTTTTCTTATGCTATTGGGGGAATTAAATGAATTTGTTGCCCGCATTATTCAGTCGATTGCGGATCGGTGTACCGTTCTTTTATACATATATTTACCGGTTTCCTTTATTTCAATGATCGTTATTTTTATCAGGAATGTGGGTTGATTTACATGAAAAAAATTTCACGACGCGACTTCCTTAAGTTGGGAGGGGGATTTCTTAGCGGTAGTTTAGCGGCCAACTGGTTGCCGAAAACTGTACAATTCGGCAGGGTGGAAGTGAAACCACCTAATATCGTTGTCCTGGTTTGCGATGCGATGACCGCCAGCAATTTATCCCTTTATGGATATCCCCGTAAAACAACCCCAAATCTTGAGAAATTGGCGAAAAACGCCTTTGTGTATCATAACCACCATGCGAATGGAAATTTCACCATTCCCGGTACTTCATCTCTGCTGACCGGTTTGCAACCTTGGACTCACAGGGCTGTTAATGGCCCTGGAAAAATCAAGGAGAAATTTACCCAGCATACTATTTTTCATTTTCTTGGGAAAAAGTATTTCAAAATGGCATTCACCCAGAACTATTGGGCGGAATATCTGCTCAGCCAATTTTTATCCGATATCGATTCCCTGCTTCCTGCAACAGAATTTGGACTGATCAATGGGGCAACAAATCAAAAATTCAAAAAGGATCAGCGGATTGCAAATCAGGCATGGATTCAAATGCTGTATTACGGGAATTCACTCCTGCTGAGTTTTATTAATGGTTTTTACTATCAAACAAAAACAAAGACACTCTTGTCTGAAGACTACCCTGCGGGTCTGCCGCGCGCGACATTTTACGATAATGTTTTTACGATGAGAGATCTTTTTGACGGTATTGCCGACAAGATCCTTGAATTAGACGAGCAGGAGTCACCTTTTTTCTCCTATTTTCATATTTATCCTCCTCACAATCCATACAGTCCACACAAGGATTTTTTCGGTATGTTTGATGGCGATGATTATGAACCCATCGTCAAACGCGAGCATGTTCTTTCCAGTGGGGCCACTCAGTCAAGCCTTAACCGTGAACGCAGAGAGTATGATTCCTTTCTTGCAAATATCGATATGGAAATTGGTCGTATCATCTCGAAATTAAAAGAGCAAGGCGTTTTGGACCGTACTTATTTTGTCCTTGCCGCAGATCATGGTGAGATGTTCGAACGCGGTACAAATGGACATTTTACTGGGATGCTGTATGAGCCCGTGATTAAGGTCCCGCTTATGGTTTTTGTGCCAGGCAACGAACTCCGCAGGGATTTTTTTACGCCTAGCAGTAATGTCGACCTTTTACCAACAATTCTTAATTTGGCAGGAATGGAAATACCCGCTTCATGCGAAGGAAAAATATTACCAGGACTTGGCGGAGTCGAGGACGAAAGTCGTAGTATTATTGCTATGGAGGCCAAGGAGAGTTCTGCCTTCAGGCCTTTTACGAAAGCCACTTATTCGATTATTAGAGGAAATTACAAACTGAT
>JAEURE010000257.1 GCA_016789485.1 Anaerolineales bacterium
TTTCCTCAATGGCGAGAAAGATGGTGCCATCATCTTCGCCACTGAATTGATCAGCTTCGGGCGTGCTGGTAGATTCGATGATAGGTTCGGGAGAATTGTCTGCAGCGGGAATTTCGCTCGTGGGCTGGGAACAACCAACAAGCAGAAGACTGCTGATGAGCAGGAGACCGCTGCGGCAAAGGGTAAGAACACCTTGCAGCGGCTTGTTCGTATTGTGAGCAGGGAAATGCAAAGGCATGGAAGATGTCAATTAATTGGAATCAGTTTCCCCCGACGGGGACGATGCAGTTGAAGGAGGAGGCGGTTCCACATCTAAAGAAAATTGATGCGGTTCATCCGATGGCCCATCAGGATAATAGAGACGTGCATTGAGCGTATATGGATTCTTGAGTTCGCCGCGCAGATGCATGGTGAATTCGAGTTTCCAGCTCATGGGTTCGACAATGTTTGTGGAGGCGACTTCATCGCCATCAGCATTGTGGAGGGAGACTTCGATGTAGGGGCGCTTTTGAAAGGGAGTAATTTCGAGGTTAACACGTAAACGGCGGCCATCGGGATACGGCTGGGCGGAAAAGGCGGCAATCTTTGTTTCTTCAGGAACCGCGCGGGTTAGGTTGTCTTCGGGGAAGAAAAATTCCATGCAGAGATTATACCCACAAACAAAATGTCCCACCTGCTTGAAAACGTGAGAGGAAGATTACAGTTTCATTAAGGCGGGCGTTATGGCAATTTGCGAACTATCTAGTAGAGTTAAAGAAAAAGAAGTGGAAGGGAATATCAAGAAAAGGCTAGATAACTCAGACCTTCAGACGATAGCCGACCCCCGGTTCAGTGTGGATATAGGTTGGTCTGGATGGGTCGGGTTCCAATTTCCCCCGCAGATTACTGATGTTAACCCGTAGAATGTGCATGTCATTATAGCCTTCACCCCAAACCTGACGAAGCAGTTGATGATGGGTGATGACCTTCCCTGCATGAGTCACCAACACCTTGAGCAGGTCATATTCCGTTGGCGTAAGCTGGATCTCACGTTCGTTCACAATCACCAGACGGCGGGAAAAATCCACAGTCAAGCCGCTGGATTGAAAAACAGGCTCATTCGCCGCTGACACCTGTTTGCGCAACGCGACTCGCATGCGCGCCAATAATTCCCCTGTTCCAAACGGCTTGGTAAGGTAATCATCAGCGCCAACATCGAGAGCGGCAATCTTATCCTGCTCAGCTTCGCGGACAGAGAGAATAATGATGGGCGTCTGGCTCCACTCCCGAAGGCGGCGGGTGACTTCAATACCGTCAATGTCGGGCAGACCAAGGTCAAGGATGATGATATCTGGGCGATGACTCAACACAGCTTGAAGAGCTTCTTCACCAGAAGCGGATTCATAGACCGTGAACCCCTGCGCGCCCAAGGCAGCCCGCAGATATCGCCGAATGGGGGCTTCGTCATCCACTACCAAAACACGCTGGTTTGTTGCTGTCATTTGTCCAATGGTAATTCAACTTCAAGGATCGTGCCGCCGCCTGCGCGGTTCAGTGCGCGGATCTGCCCACCATGAGCTTCGACGATGCCTTTACTGATGGAGAGTCCCAGGCCCGTGCCACTGACACTTTCCGGGCGTTGGACTCGGTAGAATTTGTCAAAGACGCGGGAAAGGTCTTCGAAGGGTATCCCAGCTCCACGGTCCGCAATTTGGAGGCGCACGGTCGTGTCATGCATGGAGGCGATAATATCAATCAATGAATCATTCGGAGAATACTTCACGGCATTTTCCAACAGGTTTACGATTACCTGAACCATCAACGTGAAGTCCATGGAGACGAGCGGGAAGTTCGCAGGCACATCCACTTTGATCTGATTTTGCCCAACTCGTCTGCCAAGCTGTTCGAGAGCAGTGCCGATCAGATCCTGCACATCACCAGGCTCGAGGTTAAGTTTGATCGCGCCGCTTTCGATGCGGGTCATGTTGAGCAGGTTGCCAACCAGGCGGTTGAGACGTTCCGATTCGCTGCGCGCGTTTTCGATCAGCGTATTTCGCGCAGCCTCATCCAACTCCATGTAATTTTCATCGAGGGCAGAAAGCGCGCCCGTGATGGCAACCATCGGCGTGCGAAGATCATGTGAAATGGAGTTGAGCAGCGCGTTCTGTAATTTTTCGGCAGATTGCAATAACACGATCTGGCGGTTCTGCTCTTCAAGTTGAGCACGCTCAATGGCCTGGGCTCCCTGGTTAGCAAAGGCTTCCATCAGACGGCGTTGAGATGGGGAAAGATCATTGTTTGCAGATTCAGGCTTGCCAACACCCAATACTCCCATAACTCCGCGTGAGGTTCTAAGAGGTAAATATCTAAGTTGCGCTGCGGGTAGTGTACTTGTATTCCGCCCCGCGGGCTCTGCGTGACGATATACCCAATCAGCTACAGCCAGTTCTTCATCGCCCAAATGCAGGTTCTCGCTAATGGTTTTTACAACAAGATGATCAGCTTCAGGGAGAAGCACAGCAATCGTCCGCCCAAAATTCTGCTCAAGATGTTTTTGAAGAGTATTCAGGATGGCGTCAAGATTTACAGAGGATGCCAGATCGCGGCTTAGGTCATAGAGTTCCGCCGTTTCCGCTTCACGCTGACGCGCCGCCTCTGCCTGTTCACTCGCCCGAGCCGCCAGTTGGCTGATAACTAACCCCACTAAAAACAGACCAATGAACGTAAGAACGTACTGCGTGTCTGAAACTGCAAACGTAAAATACGGAACGACAAACAAAAAGTCGAACACCAACACGCCCAACATCGAAGCCACAATGGCGGGTCCGCGTCCAAGATAGATTGCAGCAATGACAACTGCCAATAAATACACCATCACCAAATTGGTGGCTTCCATATTGCCAAGGGTAATAAACCCAATGGCCGTGGCAGCTGCAACAAGCGCCAAACTCCAAAGATAACGGGTGATGGGGCTGTGCAACTTTAGCGGGGATTCGTCGGTTGGGAACAAGGGCTTATCAGCACTGGTGACAACATAAACATCAATATCCCCGCTTTTATGAATGAGCTTATCCACGAGCGAGCCGCGAAAAAACTCCTGCCAGCGCGGACGCAGCGGCTTGCCAGCAACGATCTTGGTCACATTGTTCTTGTGAGCGAAATCAATAACAGTCTGCGAGACGGAATCCATCGAATTACCAGAGGATAGTGTGTATGAGCGCGCTCCCAGATCTTCCGCCAATTGCAATATACCAGCGACACGGTCACGTTTCTCCTGTGACATGGAAGCGAACTGCGGCGTTTCCACATAGAGCGCGACCCATTCAGCGTTGAGCTCATCTGCCAGCCTCCGCGTAGTGCGGACAAGCCTTTCGCTCAAAGGGCTGGGACTGACGCAAACCAGCAGCCGCTCACCCGCCGCCCAAATCCCTTGAATGGCGCGGGTCTGCATGTATGCCCGCATTTGATCGTCCACACGCTCGGCTGCGCGCCGCAGGGACATCTCTCGCAAGGCAGTCAGATTCCCCTTGCGGAAAAATTTTCGAATCGCCCGCGCCGCCTGGTCGGGGACATACACTTTGCCTTCCTGCAAACGTGCCAGCAATTCATCAGGCGGCAGGTCAATCACTTCGATCTCAGAAGCTTCATCAATCACACGGTCTGGTATAGTCTCACGGACAATCACGCCCGTGACCTGTGCCACAATGTCATTCAGACTTTCAAGGTGCTGGATATTCAGCGTAGTGTAAACATCAATACCTGCCGCAAGAATTTCCTGCACATCCTGATAGCGTTTGGAATGGCGTGAGTTTGGCGCATTGGTGTGCGCGAACTCATCCACTAAAACCAGCTGGGGTTTGCGCCTGATGACCGTATCCACATCCATTTCAAACAGCATGACGTTGCGGTATTCCACTTGTTTGCGCGGCAGAACCTCCAACCCTTCCACCAACTCTTCGGTCTCGGCGCGTTTGTGCGTCTCGATGTATCCCACAACCACATCCACACCTTGTGCTTTGCGTTGATGCGCGGCTTCGAGCATGGCATAGGTTTTTCCCACACCTGCCACATAGCCGAGGAAAATTTTCAACTTCCCGCGTTTGTTTTCTTCGGATTGGATATTTTTCAACAATTCATCGGGATCGGGACGATGTTCCATCAAATTTATTGTATCCCATCAAGCGCGAGATTCAACAACAGGACATTGACACGCGGCTCGCCGAAAACTCCGAATTGACGACCTTCGGTATATTTTTTTACGAGAGATATAACA
>JAEURE010000258.1 GCA_016789485.1 Anaerolineales bacterium
CATCACTATAATATTGTCTGGCTTGGGGTGCACGATCTAGGCAGGCTTGCACCGCATCGGAAGTCCGTTCTTTGACAACATCCCAACTCAAAATACAGCGTGTCTCTCGGTCTACGATCGTAAGGATATAGAATTCGTTTTTTTCTTGCCAATAAAAGTAAACAGCTCATCCAATTCTGCTACCTTGGGCTTTTCAGGAACTTGTGCAGTAGGCAACCGCTCCGAATATTCTTTGACCCAATTTGCCACACTTTGGTGGTTTACTTGTAAGAGCCGTTCAATGCTTCGGAAACTATTGCCTTCCAAATACAATTTGATTGCTTTTAGTCGTACTTCGGCAGGATAGCCATTCTCATTCGGTTTGGGTGTGTAGTTCTTGCCACATTCATAACAGCGATATTTCTGGCTACCCGATGGATTGAACCCTACCTTACATTGTTTTTCTTTTGCTTGGCATCTTGGACATTTCATAAAACTATTCTAATTCACCTTTGACTTTAGACACTCCGTAATTTTTTGTACACGGATTCAACGGACTACATAGAATATCTCTGGATAGAGGAAAAAGAACGTCCGTTGAATCCGTGAATTCCGTGTACTTGAATCGCAGAGAATCGCTCTCTGCGCCTTTACGACTCTGTGGGAAAATTACAATGAGTTGGAAAGCCAAAATCCCTTCGCCAAAGGAATGAAGCTATGAAACGAATCGGAAAGATATTACTGGGAGTTATTGCGGGAGTACTCATCCTTGCCATCGGCGGCCTGTTTTGGAAGACGCGTCAGGAGGCTCACGATCTCCTACACTCGCCCATCGAAACACGCGATGCCCTCGAAGAAACCCCCGCCGATTACAACCTCGAATTCGAAGATGTGACCATCACCAACCCGGACGGCATGAAGCTCGCGGGCTGGTTCGTTCCCTCGGAGAATGGCGCGGCCATCATCATGCAGCACGGGTATAAATCGGCGCGCGACGAACTGCTCAACGAAGCCGAAATGATGCAGCGTCACGGCTATGGCGTGTTGATTACGTCGATTCGCGCACACGACCAGAGCGAGGGTGATCTCATCACGCTTGGCGTAAACGAAGTGCAGGACATGGAAGCCTGGCATCAATACCTGATCTCCCGTGATGACATCGACCCGGAAAAAATAGGTATTATCGGCAATTCATTTGGCGGGATGCTTTCCATTCAATTTGCAGCACAAAATCAGAACATCAAAGCTATCGTTGCCAACTGTGCATTTTCCTCCATGAAAGATACGGTGGCAACCAGTGTGGAGCACTTCACCGGCCTGCCGGAATTTCCCTTTGTGCCACTCATCGTCTTTTGGGCCGAGACCGATACGGGCATCAAAATGGAGGAGATCGATACTACAAAATGGATTCCCCAGATCAGCCCGCGTCCTGTCTTTCTAATGCAGGGCGGCGCGGATACGGTCATCTCGCCGCAGAGCGGTCAGATCCTGTATGATGCCGCCAAAGAACCCAAGGAACTTTGGTATGACCCCGAACTGGGTCACGTGGATTTCGATACAGAACGCGCTGAGGAATATGAAGCTCGGGTTGCGGCATTCTTCGATCAATACCTGTTGGGCGAGTAAGGGACTGGGAAAAACGATGATCACACGTATGTGGCATGGCAGGGTCCTAACTGAAAAGGCGAGCGCATACCGCGAATTTTTGAATGCGCGCGCCATTCCAGATTATCGCTCAGTGGCAGGGAATATTAGTGTGCATATTCTTGAACGCGCCGATGGAGAGATCACGCACTTTATCACGCTTACATTTTGGGACAGCCTTGAATCCATCAAAGCCTTTGCAGGCGAGGATGTCGAAACCGCCAAATACTATCCTGAGGATCAGGATTTCCTGTTGGAATTCGAACCCAAGGTCGTTCATTACGAAGTCGTTGGAGAATCCCAATAATGTGGCTGTATCTCCTCCAAGGCCTGGGATTCGGCTTCGCCGCCGCCTCTCAAATCGGACCGTTTCAGACCTTCCTGATTTCTCAAGCCTTAACCCGCGGCTGGAAGCGCGCCTTGCCCGGCGCGTTCGCTCCACTCTTGAGTGATGGCCCCATCGTTTTATTGAGCGTGTTGGTGCTCAGTCAACTGCCAGAATGGGCGCAGCGTGGCATGTACATCCTTGGTGGACTTTTTGTTTTGTATCTCGCTTATGGTTCATACAAATCCTGGCGAAACTTTGATGAAACTCTTGCCCACCCGGAGTTATCGGGTCAACAGACCATTTTCAAAGCGGCAATGACAAATCTTCTCAGCCCTGGTGCATACTTGTTCTGGATGTTTGTCACAGGTCCGATCCTTGTGCAAGGCTGGCGTGAAGCGCCTGTCAATGGGCTGGGTCTTTTGATCGGGTTTTATTCATCCTTCATCCTGTGCCTGATCGCAATGATCGTCGTTTTTGGGGCAGCGTCAAAACTTGGTCCCAAACTCACCCGCGCATTGCTTGGTATATCCTGTATTGTTTTATTCGGGTTTGGTTTATATCAATTGTGGCTTGGTATCTTTATCGGCTAAAGGAGAGAGAATGCAAAAGAATTTGCTTATCATCGGCGCTGGACCTTTCGGCTTGTCGTTGGCTGCCTATGCCAAACATTTACACATCGATTTCCTTATTTCGGGCAGACCAATGGAGTTTTGGAAGAAAAACATGCCTGATGGCATGTACCTGCGCTCCGCATCAGACTGGTCATTGGATCCGACGGATCGTTTTTCCATCCTGAATTATCTTGGGATATTGGGCAAAACCCCAAAAGAGGTCGAGCCGTTATCACTGGAATTTTATTTGCAGTACGCTCAATGGTTTCAAGAACAGACTGGGATCGAGACCGTCCCTGAGTATGTTACACGTTTAGATCAAAGTGAAAATGGTTTTCTTGTGACCTTTGCGGATGGAAGTGTCATCGAAGCAAGCAATGTTGCCATTGCCATTGGAATGGGCTATTTCAAGAATTACCCCGTCGCATTGACAGACCTCCTGCCTGCGGGCAGATATAAGCATACTTGTGATGCCGTGCAACTCTCTAAATACAAGGGCAGGCGGGTGCTCATCCTTGGTGGCAGGCAAAGTGCCTTTGAGTGGGCTGCATTGCTTAATGATGGCGGCGCCGCGGAAGTCCATGTGGTGCATCGGCACGAGTCACCGAAATTTGCCGAAGCGGATTGGAGTTGGGTACCGCCTCTGGTGGATGGCATGGTGGCAAATCCCGCCTGGTTCCGCGGGTTGCCACAGGAGGAGAAGGATGCCATCGTCAAACGCATGTGGGGCGAGGGACGTTTGAAGGTGGAACCGTGGTTGGAGAAGCGCGTGATGAAACCGAACACGAGCATCCATCAGAAAGCCAGTTTGGTCTCTTGCGTTGAACGGGGTGACAGCGCATTGGATGTGAGTCTGGATAATGGTGATACCTTCGTGGTGGATGATGTCATTCTTGCCACAGGCTATAAAGTGGAGTTGGAACGATTGCCTTTCTTGAAGAGCGGCAACGTCTTCGATAAGATCGAAGTGAAGAACGGCTTCCCTGTTCTCGACCCGCATTTCCAAACCACTGCCAAGGGGCTGTATTTCACCAGCATGCCTGCCGGGCAGGATTTCGGTCCGTTCTTTGGGTTTACTGTCTCGGTACGGACTTCTGCGAAGATCATTGGAAATGCCCTGATATCCAAATAGGAGATTCAAATGAACATTGTCTTTGTGCATGTACACGTCAGGCCGGAATTTGTGGATGCGTTTAAACAAGCAACGATTGAGAACGCATCGAACAGCGCAAAGGAGGAAGGGATAGCACGCTTTGATGTTATTCAACAGACTGATGACGCAACGCGCTTCATCCTTGTTGAAGTGTATAAAACGGCTGAAGCATCCGCCGCACATAAGGAGACGGCGCATTATCTGAAATGGCGAGATACTGTCGCCGAGATGATGGCAGAGCCGAGGCAGGGTGTTAAATATAGCAATATCTTTCCAGAAGACTCTGGCTGGTAACTATGTCTGCTTTTGAATTTGCCACGGCGAATCGAATCGTTTTCGGCGCGGGGAAGGTCAAGGGGTTGGGCGACCAACTCAAGGGGAGTGTGAGGCGTCTGCTGTGGGTGAGGGGAAAATCATCGGACGCGATTCCGCGCGTGAGGGAGGTTCTGTCTGCACAGGGAATCCCATTCCATGAATTTGAAGTGCATGGCGAACCGACGGTGGACGTGATTCGTGAGGGTGTG
>JAEURE010000259.1 GCA_016789485.1 Anaerolineales bacterium
CGCATTGGCGCGAGAGAAACGATCCAATCCATATCCGTCGTAATTTTTTTCGTAAATTCACGCACGCCCTCTGTGGCGGCCGAAACATCCTTGCCATCGAAGATGCGTCCGTGCCAAAGCATGTTGTCGATGATCAACAAGCCGCCGCTGCGCAGTTTCTCTTTGATGACAGGCAGAGACGCCGGGTAAGCCTGCTTGTCAATATCGTTAAAGATGATGTCGAACGGCCCCTCCGTGTTGCGGAGCGCCTCAACCGCCTCCGAGATATGATACTGGACAAGGGCATCGCTTCCCAACTTAACCAAATGGCTGCGTGCGCTCTTCGACAGTTCCTCATCCCAAACTGTGTGATGCACCACGCCGCCGCCATTTTCCTTCAGCGCTTTGGCAAACCATGCAGTGGAATATCCATAGCCTGAACCAAGCTCAAAGATGGACCTGGCATTTATCATCCGCGCCAGTTGATAGCAGTAATATCCGCAGGCGGGGCCGATGATGGGAAAATCATGCTTTGCGGCATAGGCTTCCATATCCTGAAATTCTTTTTCCCGCGGCGGGACAAGGGTCGCAAGATAATCCTGTGTTGCCTGATAGGTCAGTAAATCGCTCATAACACCTCCAATAAAATAACTCACCAAACTGGATTTTACTCCCTTTACAAGGAGCGCATGAATCAGAAAACCGAACCAATCTTCAGGGCGAGATGAGGCGTTTTTGTCCGTATCCTTCACAAAGTGTTAATCACAAAATATCATTTGCTGATAGAATAGCCGAGGAAATAGCACTTATGGCTTTTTTCAATATAAGCATAAATGGCAAGGATCCCGCCCTGAATGAAATATAACTTTCGCCTTTTTTGGCGCACGTTTTACCGCTCGTTCTTCAAATCAAAAAACACCACCGCCCGCCTTACCCGCAAACGCTTTCTCTTTCTTGCCCTTTTCTATGTCGTCTGGCCTGTTGGCATGCTCATCCATTGGATGTGTTTTGGTCTGGACGACATTCTCTTCCCTGATTATAAAAATCATCAAATTGAAAAACCGCTTTTCATCCTCGGCAACCTTCGCAGCGGATCGACATTTTTACACCGCCTGCTTTCCCGCGATACGGAAACCTTTACCAGCCTGACCACCTGGGATATCTATCTCACACCCTCGGTAACGCAAAAGAAGATCACGCAACTCGTCTCGCGGCTGGATAAAAGATATTTCAACAACACCCTGCACCGCGTGCTCTATGCCTTTGACCGCCGCACGCTAGGAAAAATAAAGATCCACCCCATTTCATTTTTCCAGCCCGAAGAGGATGAGAACATCCACCTGCTCATTTGGGACGGCTACTTCGTCACCTTCCTCTTCCCGTTCATGGATGAAATGCCGAATTACCAGCATTTCGATAAAGCTCTTTCTCCCGAGCACAAAAAACGCATCATGACCTTTTACAAATCCATGCTGCAAAGGCATATGTATGCAACGGGGAAAAAATATTTCGTGGCAAAGAACCCTGCGTTCAGCGCAAAGATCGAAACGCTGGCGGAATTCTTCCCCGATGCGCGCATCATCTACCTCGCCCGTAATCCGCTGGATATGTTTCCCTCCACCGTTTCATGGATCAATTACGCACGCCGTCAATTCACTGATCCCGTTGAGGGATATCATTACCTCGAAGAAATTCTCGACATGACCCAGCATTGGTACAGGCATCCACTCGCCTATCTGGATTCGCATCCCTCTCCCCGCCACCTGATTCTGAAATACGATGACTTGATCCAACGCCCGGAGATGGTCATCCGCGGGTTCTATGAACAGTTCGGCTATCCCGACAAACCCGGGCTGCCCATCATCATCGACCAGGCAGTCAAAGAGACTCTCACTTTCAACAGCGACCACAATTACTCTTACGAACAGATGGGTTTCACCCGCGAACAGATCGTAAAAATCTATGCGGATATTTTTGAACGCTTCAACTTTGAAACCCGCGAAGATCTTGTCCCCGTAAAAAGCATCGAACTGGATATGTAAAACCAGCTGACAAAAAAAAGAGCGCCGAACGGCGCTCTCTTTTAGATTCACTCGCTATTTTTTCTGCGCTTTGGTGCTGCCTTTTTGGTAACAGGGGTCTTCTTGACATTTTCAGATGTTTTCGCTGAGCTTTTCTTTTTTGCCGCTGTAGCGCTTGTCGCCGTTGCGGCAGTTTTTCTTTTAGCAGGAGCAACGATCTCCCCGGGCTCATCCATATCAGATACATCTTCATTGGATACCTTCACGCGAGAACGAAGTTTGGGTTTGCCCTCCGCTTTCTTGACCTGATACTCATCCTCCCAGGCTTCCGCCATGGCAAGCTGAAGTTTTCCAAAGCGGGCAAGCAACATGACCGCCCCCACAATCGCCATGCCAAACGAAACTGCCATCGTATAGCTGATGAACGTATCTCCAATGCGCGCCTGATCTGGACGGAAGAATTCAATAAAAGTACGCGAAAGTCCTGCAAGCAGAAGCCATGCGCTGAACAAGGCGCCCGGCTTCAATTCATCCTCATAGCGGCGGGAAAGCCACCAGAGGAACAGCACGATCAAAAAGTTCAGGATCATTTCATAGGCAAAGGTCGGATGGAAGCGGGTTGTCGCCACAGGAAACTGAACCAGGTCCGAGTATTGAGCGAGGCGGTGATTCGCTTCAATGGGAATGCCCCAGGGAAGTTGTGTCGGCTGGCCGTACAGTTCCTGATTGATAAAGTTGGCAGGACGGGCAATTGCCTGCCCCAGCAAAGTGGCCGGTGCAAGCGCATCCAGAAAAAGCCAGACGTCCATCCCATTTTTCTTAAGGAAAAAGTACAGTGTGATCCCACCAAAGAGCAGACCGCCAAAAAAGTGCAGACCGCCTTCCCAAATGTAAAGGATGTGAACTGGGTTTTCCCGGTAAAAAGTGACCCCGCTAAACATACTATTCGCCACATACCATAACCGCGCACCAAGGATGCCAATCGGCAAAACCCATATCATCGCATCCCAGATCACTTCGCCGTTTTCGCCGCGCCGTCGAATTTCCCTTTCCGCCCACCATGCACCCACAACTGCGCCTAGCATCACCAAAACACCATACCAACGCAGAACAACATCAAAATTAAATAACTTGAATGAAAAAATTATGGGATCGATCATGTAGTACCTCTGAGTTTATTTTTTCAAAGATTATATCCCATCTCAAAGGTCAAAGGTATTCTGACAAAAATTGTAATAAATATCGCATACCTTGTCATAAAGAAAAGACAAGTGTCATTTTACAATGTGATTAAAAACACATGCAAAAAAGAATAGATATTCTTACAATAGCCGTAAACATTGACTCCGGATGTCAAGTTTAGGAAACCACATGTTCAAAGTCAACCGCCAAACCGATTACGCAGTCAGAGTCATACTGGCTCTCTCCAAAAAGCCGCAAGGCACTCGCGTCTCCACCTCCGAGGTTGGGCGTGAAATGCTCATCCCCCCCGTGCTTATACAGCGCATTGTGGCAGAACTTGCCGGCGGCGGTTTTATCCATACACAAGCTGGCCGCGATGGCGGGATCTCGCTTGCGCATCTTCCAGAAAATATCACCCTGCTGCAAGTTGTTGAGCATTTTGAAGGAGAACTCTATCTTTCAGACTGCGTGCTCAAACCCGGCGAATGTCCTTTTGACCGTCGCTGCCCCGTCCACTGTCAGTGGGTACGATTAAAAAACCTGCTGCGCGACGAAATGAGCCGTATCACTTTTAAGAGTTTGGTGGAAGATGCTGCCATGATCGAAATGACCCTGCGCACAAAACCCGCTTCTTTCCAGCCGATACCTGCTTCTGCTACGAATGACATTTAACAAAACCCGAGTTTTTACCGAACCAAAAACACCCAGATAATAATTCGTTAAGAACAAGAAAGTTCCTAATTTCACAAGTTGTCAGTATGAGGCAGGGAAATCCTACTGCCTTTAAAACCAATTTTTGGAGAAAAGAATATGGATCCAATCACCCTCTCACGGTGGCAGTTTGGTCTCACAACCGTCTACCACTTCCTGTTTGTCCCACTCACCCTGGGGCTTTCATGGTTTGTCGCATATTTCCAAACCCGTTTCTACCAGACCAAGGATGAAACCTTCCGCAAGATGGCGAAATTCTGGGGCAAGTTATTCCTGATCAACTTTGCCATTGGCGTGGTAACAGGCATCGTGCAGGAATTCCAGTTCG
>JAEURE010000025.1 GCA_016789485.1 Anaerolineales bacterium
GTTGTTCATTTCAAAGTATGGCTTGGGTAAAAACCCGCTTTTTGCGATGTTCGCCGCCAACATCGTTATCTGGATTATTTCTGCTTTGTTCACAATTCAGCCTTCCATTATCTTGCTTTCGGTGGGCATGTTGATTTACTTCAGCGTAGTGCCGTTCATCGAGGCAGCCGAGCAGACGATCCTCCAAAAAGTGGTTCCCCATGAAAGACAAGGACGTGTTTTTGGTTTCGCTCAAAGCGTGGAACAATCCGCTTCGCCTCTGACGACCTTTTTGATTGGTCCCATTGCTGAGACATTTTTCATCCCGTTTATGACGACTGGTGCAGGCGTTGGTCTCATTGGCAGTTGGTTCGGCACTGGGATGGATAGAGGTATTGCTTTGGTATTCACCGTTACGGGTATTATTGGTTTGATCCTGACTGTAGTTGCCATGAATACAAAATATTACAAATTGCTTTCTGATCGATACATGAACGATGTCCCTGAAACCTTGCCCGAAGGTGAGTTGGCATAAGGAGAATGTATGGCGAATTCTGATTTTCCCAAGATCGGCTCCCCAGCCACACGTGCCTTGGAAGCAGCAGGTTATACCAATCTCAAACAGTTGACCAAGGTCACTGAAGCGGAAATTGCGCAGCTGCATGGAATGGGTCCCAAGGCATTGGGGATTCTCCGTGATACGTTGAAGGCTCAGGGCTTGTCCTTCAAACAAGGGCAGGCAGGGGAGAAGCTGAAGAAGAAAGGCTCACCCGTCAGCCGCACGGATAAGGTGGATGAATTCCTTCGGGAACTGAATCACCCGCTCACGGCGGAGATCGAGGCGGTGCGGTCAATCATCAAAGGTGTGAATAAAGACATCGCAGAAGAGGTCAAATGGAAAGCACCATCCTTCAATTACAAAGGCGAATATTTGGTGACTTTCAATCTTTGGGAGACGAAACGCATTCATTTGGTGTTTCATAATCCGCAGATCGTCAAGGTCAAGAGTGAATTGCTCGAGGGTAATTACGAGAACAGACGCATGATGTACCTTGCCGATATGAAGGATATCAAAGCGAAGAAGGCAAAGTTTGAAAAAATTTTGAAAGACCTTATCAAACTGATAGACTTGTAAAAACACTTAAGTTTATTGTAAGCAGGATAATCTTTAATGATAGTAGACCTCGGTACGCGACCTTCTGACCTCCCTTTTGTCGATGCCATTTATCAGGCACGCAGTGTGGGAGGTGGTTCGTTCATTTCAAATGCCACCACACAATGGGAAATGGTCGTAACCAAACAACGGGACATGATCACCCTCAGCCTGCGCGGACCGGAATCACAGGCATCGCCTGCACCTATTCCTGAAGATGCTGAGTTTTTGGGGATTATTTTCAAACATGGCACCTTCATGCCGAACTTGCCGGGGTATAAACTGGTAGACGAAGAGATCCATTTATCTGCAACGGGTAAGAATACGTTTCAGCTTTTTGGGGAAACGTGGCAATTCCCGACCTTTGAGAACATGGATACGTTTATAGGGAGATTGATGCGCAAGGAGTTGGTTTCGCATGACCAACTTGTCGCAGATGTGCTACGCGGCAAGACATATGACCTCTCGTTGCGTTCCATTCAGCGCCGCTTCTTGCATGTCACTGGGTTGACGTACAAAGCGATCCAACAAGTGGAACGGGCGCGTAAGGCAGTCGAATTACTGCAAAGCGGAGTTCCCATCCTTGATGCGACTCATCAGGCTGGGTATTTTGATCAGGCGCATCTGACGAATTCATTGAGGCGCTATTACGGTCAGACGCCAAAAGAAATCATCAAACCTGAGTTGTGATTCGCAAAGCCGTGTAGAATTCACTTGAAATTGACCTCACTCTATGGATGGTATCTACAATGATTAAACTTGCTCCTATTCCCTTGGAAGGTCACGGCATTCGGCTCGAACCGCTGACTCTTGAACATGAAGCGGATCTCTCTGCGGCGGCAGCGGATGGCGAACTTTGGAATCTGTGGTTCACCTCTGTGCCGAACCCGGAAGAAACCAAGAAATACATTGAAACTGCGTTGGCAGGTTATCAGGCGGGGCATATGCTGCCATGGGCGGTTCGTGAATTATCTACAGGGAAGATCATTGGCAGCACGCGCTACCATGATGTGATCGCCAATATTGACCGTGTGGAGATCGGCTACACCTGGTATTCCAAAAGCTGGCAGAAGAGTCATGTCAATACGGTTTGCAAGTTGTTATTGCTTGCCCATGCCTTCGATACACTGGGATGCAAGGTCGTCGGTCTGCGTACCGATAATTTCAATTTCAATTCGCAAAAAGCGATTGAAGGTTTGGGGGCAAAAAAGGATGGCATCTTGCGTCACCATGCCATGCGGCGCGACGGTTCCGTTCGTGATAGCGTCATGTACAGCATTCTGGTCACTGAGTGGCCCGGTGTAAAACAGAATCTCAGATTTCGGCTGGCTCGTCATGGAATGCCATAAGAGTGTCGTTTTTTTCCAAGACGAATCCTCCTTCTCCCTATATCATAGGGTCATACTTACTGTTCAAAAGGAGAAACCATGAAAAAAATAATTGTGCACGAGTTCATTACATTGGATGGTGTCATTCAGGCACCGGGCAGCCCCACGGAAGATACCGACGGCGACTTCACTCACGGCGGTTGGACGCTCCCTTATTGGCACGACGATATTGGCACCCACTTCGGTCAGATCTTTACGGATGCCGATACCCTGCTGCTCGGACGCAAAACCTGGCAGACCCACGGCGAAGCCTTCGAGCCTAATCCAGATGAAGATCCGTTCAACGGCTTCAAGAAGTTTGTCGTTTCGTCCACATTGAAGTCCGCAGATGCCTGGCGCGATTCGACTCTCATTCGCGGAAATGTGATCGAAGAAGTCCGCAAGTTGAAGGGTCAGCCCGGCAAGAACATCATTATGGACGGAAGCAGCGTTCTGGTGCAGGCGTTGATCGAAAACGATTTGGTGGATGAGATTGCTTTACATATCTATCCGCTGGTGCTTGGCAAGGGCAAACGCATGTTCCCGGATGGAAAACGCGTCAACCTTAACCTGATAGAGTCTTCAGCGCTTCCAACCGGAGTTGTGTATCAACGCTTTCAACTAACTTAAAAAAAAGAGCAAGAGCATACGAGGAGACCGCATGAAAATCCATTTGGTAGATGGCACTTACGAATTATTTCGTGCGCATTTTGGCGCGCCGCCTAAGAAATCTAAAAGCGGACAGGAAGTTGGCGCCACCCTTGGAATGTTGCGCAGTATGCTCTTGCTACTCTCCGACCCCGAGGTGACGCATGTTGCCGTTGCGTTTGACCATGTGATCGAGTCCTTCCGCAATAAGATGTACAAAGGCTATAAATCCAGCGAAGGCGTCGACCCGATCATCTTGAATCAATTTCCAGTGGTTGAGGCGGCGATCAAAGCCCTGGGATTGGTGACCTGGCCCATGGTCAAGTATGAAGCGGACGATGCGATTGCAACGGCGGTGGCGAAGTTCAAGAAGGTCAAATCTGTGGAGCAGATCGTGATCTGTTCTGTCGATAAAGACCTGACGCAAATGGTAGATGGCGACCGTGTCATCTGTTGGGATCGCCGTCGCGAGATACTATTGAATGAAAAAGGTGTGATCGAAAAGTTTGGCGTCAGTCCTGAATCGATTCCTGATTTTCTTGCCTTGGTGGGGGATTCAGCTGATGGTTACCCCGGTATTCAAGGCTGGGGAGAGAAATCTACATCCACCGTGTTAGCGAAGTACAAGCATATCGAGGCGATTCCCAAAGACCCAAATAAAATTCCGCTCGGCTTGGGGCGTGCCACAACATTGCTTGAAAATTTGCAGAATAACTACAAAGATGCCTTGTTGTTTAGAGAATTATCCACCTTAAGGACGGATGTTCCTTTAAAGGAGACACTCGCAGACTTGAAGTGGCAGGGAGCATATCCGCGCTTAAGGAAGGTTTGCAAGGAATTGCAGAGTGAAAGTATTCTGGACCGAATAAAAAAATGGCGTTGAGCGCAGCAGGGAAAAGAGTACCTGAATGGGTACTCTTTTAAATTCCCCGCTCAAAAGCATTGACTCATTTCACATTTCGAGTAGAATACCGCCCAATATGTTTGCGTTGTTTGCATTGCCTCGTACCCGTCGTCCGAAGCCCACTTCCCAGAGAAGGTTGGGAGTTTTTTGTTTTGACGATGCAACGAACGCGAATGTGTACTAGCAATACCTAGGCACAAGTCAACCCAAACAGCCCATCCTTCTCGGATGGGCTGTTTTTATTTTCGATAAACCTGACAGGTTTCCATGTGGACTGATTGGATACGTTCCTTTCAATAAAACTTGTCAGGTTTTGGAACCAAAATCAAGGAGTAAAAATGAGTCCAACGTCAAAGCCTAGTGTCAAGAAAGTTGTATTAGCCTATTCGGGAGGGTTGGATACGTCTGTGATCGTGCCGTGGTTGAAAGAGAATTACGGCTGTGAAGTGGTCTGCTTTTGTGCTGATGTAGGGCAGGGCGATGAAGACCTCGCCAAGTTGGAAGATAAAGCCATCAAGAGCGGTGCGAGTGAATTCATCATTCATGACATGAAGGAAGAGTTTGTCAGCGAGTATCTTTTCCCGATGCTCAAAGCAGGGGCGGTGTATGAACACAAGTATTTATTGGGCACTTCGGTTGCCCGTCCTTTAATTGCAAAACATCTCGTGGAAGTGGCACACCAAACTGGTGCCGATGCCGTTGCCCATGGCGCGACTGGCAAGGGCAATGACCAGGTTCGTTTTGAATTAACCGTCATGGCACTCGACCCACGCCTCAAGATCATCGCTCCGTGGCGCGAATGGGATATCCGCTCTCGCGAAGATGCGCTCAATTACGCGGCGAAGCACAATGTGCCTGTGACTGCCACTATCAAATCCATTTACTCGCGCGATTCAAATCTCTGGCATCTTTCGCATGAAGGCGGTCTGCTCGAAGACCCGTGGAACGAACCCGAAGAGATCATGTTCCAAATGTCCACTTCACCGGAGAATGCACCCGATGAAGCTGAGTATGTCGAGATCGAATTTGAGAGCGGTAACCCAGTTTCTGTGAATGGCGAAAAACTTTCGCCCGCGAAGATCATTTCCACGCTCAATGCGATCGGCGGCAATCATGGCATCGGTCGCGTTGACCTGGTTGAGAATCGACTTGTGGGGATGAAGTCTCACGGCGTGTATGAAACCCCCGGTGGCGCAATTCTTCTGTATGCCCACCGTGAACTTGAGTCGCTCATCCTTGACCGCGAGACCCTGCATTACAAACAAACTATCGCCGTCAAATATGCCGAGATCACCTACAACGGATTGTGGTTTACGCCGTTGCGTGAAGCGCTTGATGCTTTTGTCAACTCTACGCAGGGACCTGTCACCGGTGCGGTGCGCCTCAAACTTTACAAAGGCAACATTATCAGCGCAGGACGTAAATCTCCATTCAGTCTTTATCGCGAAGATTTCGCCACATTCGGTGAGGAAGATGTCTACGACCAGAGTCACGCTGAAGGTTTCATTCGACTTTACGGTCTCAGCATGAAAGTCCGCGCGATGAACGGCTTGCCAGTTTCTGGTCTCGACATGCCGAAGCCTGATTATTCGAAGTTCAAACGCGATTAAGCAGACCTGACAGGTTTCGAAAACCTGTCAGGTCTCAAAGGAGAACATATGACTCTTTGGGGCGGACGCTTTTCCCAAAAACTTGATGACCTCGCATGGGCACTCAATACCTCCCTGCCTGTCGATCAACGCATGGCGCTTCAGGATGTGGATGGAAGCCTCGCCTGGGCGGCTGCGATTCACAAAGCGGGCATTCTTACAGATGAAGAACACGCCTCGATCTCACTCGGGCTTGATACCGTCAAAAAAGAATTCGCTTCGGGACAGTTTGCTTTCGTCCCCTCTGACGAGGACATTCACACCGCCGTGGAACGAAGACTCAACGAGTTGGTCGGCGCCGCTGCTGGAAAACTCCACACAGGCAGAAGTCGCAATGACCAAGTAGCCACAGACTTCCGCTTGTGGATGCTGCAAGCGATTCCTGAATTGACTTCTGCTTTTAACAATTTGCAATTTGCCTTAGTCGAACAAGCAGAACAAGCAGGTGAGACCCTCATGCCGGGCTACACCCATCTTCAACGCGCACAGCCAATTTTGCTCGCGCATTGGTGGTTGAGCCATTACTGGGCGTTGAAACGAGATGTTGACCGCCTGAAAGACCTAACCAAGCGCGTCTCTGTTTTGCCTTTGGGTTCTGGCGCATTGGCAGGCACTCCCTTCGCTATTGACCGTGATGCCTTGGCAAAGTCTCTCGGCTTTGCGGAGGTTTCGCAAAATAGCCTTGACGCCGTCTCTGACCGCGATTTTGCGGCGGAGTATTTGTTTGTCTGCTCGATGTCCGCGGTTCACCTGAGCAAACTTGCCGAACAGGTGGTCTTGTATACCACGGCTGAGTTTGGTTTCTTCGAACTCTCGGATGCCTTCTCAACTGGTTCCAGCCTGATGCCGCAGAAGAAGAATCCCGATGTCTTTGAATTGACGCGTGGCAAGGCAGGGACGCTGATTGGTTTATTGATGGGATTGATGGCGACACTCAAAGGACTGCCATCCACATACGATAAGGATTTGCAGGAAGATAAAGCACCTGTCTTTCAAGCGACAGATACTCTGCTCTCGATTTTGCCAGTCATGGCGGCGGCGCTGCGGACGATGACCGTCAAGCCTGAACGAATGCGCAGCGCAATCGATTCCACGATGATGGCGACAGACTTGGCGGATTATCTTGTGGCGAAAGGTGTGCCGTTCAGAGAAGCGCACTCGTTGGCAGGGAAGGTCGTCCGCGCGGCAGGGGAGAGGAAGGTTTGGATGGAGGAAATGCCCCTCGAAATGTATCAGGCAATCGGTCCGTTTGAGGCGGATGTTTATCAAGTGTTCGATCCGCTTGAATCCATCAATAAGAGAAATACGGTTGGAGGCACGAGCCTGCAATCGGTCAAAAATCAGATCAAGAAAATCAAAGGAGAATAAATCATGTCTACAGTTACTTGTCCCGAATGTGAAGCGGAAGTTACGCTGGATGCTGGAACCGAGGCGGGCGAGATCATCGTCTGCTCGGATTGCGGTGTGGATCTGGAAGTAATGACGGTTGAACCTGCCGCGGTGCAGCTTGCGCCAATGGAACAGGAAGATTGGGGGGAATAACGTGCAGCGAAGATTAAAGATCGGAGTCCTATATTCCCGCGTGCGCGTTGAAGAGAAATGGATCTTTGGCGCGATGGAAAAACGCGGCATTGATTATGACCGACTCGATGACCGAGCGATTCATTTTGATCTGCATGACCCGAAGCCGTGGCAGCAGTATGATGCGGTGTTGGAACGCAGCCTCAGTTACAACAGCGGATTGTATGCACTGCGTTTGTTGAATGCGTTCGGCGTGCCGACAGTCAACACGGCGGGGGTGGCAGAAGTATGCGGTGACAAATTGATGACAAGCGCCGCACTTGCGCGCGATGGCGTGCCCCAGCCGCATAACGCGACTGCGTTCACGCCCGAAGCGGCACTCGAAGCCATTGAGGCGTTTGGCTACCCTGTGGTGTTGAAGCCCGTTGTTGGTTCGTGGGGACGTTTGCTGGCAAAGGTTAATGACCGCGATGCGGCGGAGGCGGTGCTGGAGCACAAATCCACGCTGGGCTCGGTGCAGCACTCTGTGTTCTACATTCAGGAATATATCGAGAAACCAGGGCGTGACATCCGCGTGATTGTGATAGGTGATCATGTGCTGACAGCGATGTATCGCAACTCGGAGCATTGGATCACGAACACGGCGCGCGGTGGCAGCGGTGAGTTATGTCCCATCACACCTGAGATCGAGGATATCTGTCTGCGCGCTTCGAACGCTGTCGGCGGCGGCTTGCTGGGCGTGGACTTGGTCGAACATCCTGAAAAGGGACTCGTGGTCAATGAGATCAATCACACGATGGAATTCCATACGATGCAGCCATTGAGCGGGATCGATATCGCGGGTGAGATCGTTGAGTATGTGGTGAAAATAGCAAGGCTGAAGGATGAATGATGAAATGAAAACTACAATTTCCATTGTAGGTGGTTCGGGATATGGCGGCGGGGAGTTATTGCGTTTGCTGCTTGGGCATCCCAATGTGGAGATCAAGCAAGTTACTTCACGTTCGCGGGTGGGTGAGTATGTGTATCAGACTCATCCCAATTTGAGAAAGCGTACGCAATTGAAATTCAGCGATCCGTCCCAGTTGGAGACTGTGGATGTGGTCTTCCTTGCCCAGCCGCATGGACAGGCGCAAAAGAATATCGAAGACTACGCCAAACTTGCGTCACGTATCATTGACCTTGCGGCGGACTTTCGCTTGCGGGATGCTGATTTCTATGAGCAGTGGTATGGTGAAAAACATTCCGCGCCAGAATGGTTGAGCAAATTTGTGTATGGATTACCCGAACTGCACCGTGAAAAATTGAAAACAGCAAGCTACGTCAGCGGAGTGGGGTGTAATGCAACGGCGAGCAATCTCGCGCTGCTGCCGTTGGTCAAAGCGGATTTGTTGCACGTATCTTCCCCTGTAATTATCGAAATCAAAGTTGGTTCGTCTGAAGGCGGCGCAGAAGGGAACTCAGGTTCGCTTCATGCAGAACGTGCGAATGTGATTCGGACATTCTCGGCATTTGGCCACCGCCATACGGCAGAGGTGATTCAGGAAATGGGCATACAAAATGTCTCGTTGACCATGACCGCTGTGGATATAGTCCGCGGGGTATTGGCGACGGCTCATGCCAAGGTCAAGCCTGGAGTGGGGACAAAAGATTTATGGAAAGCCTATCGTGCTACTGCAAATGAAAATCCGTTCGTGCGGGTGGTCAAGGAACAGCGTGGGATTTATCGCGTGCCTGAGCCGAAGATTCTGGCTGGATCAAACTACGCGGATTTAGGCTTTGAACTGGACGAGAGCAACGGTCACATTGTGGCGATGTGCGCGATTGACAACCTGATGAAGGGCGCGTCTGGCTCGGCGGTGCAATGTCTAAATTTGATGATGGGGTGGGATGAGACGACAGGCTTGGAGTTCATGGGATTGCATCCGATTTGATATGTCATTGCGAGGGCGTTCTTGCTCTTTGCTCGAAGCAATCCCATCTAACGGGAGATTGCTTCAGCGGGAAGAACACCTCCTCGCAACGACATGATCTGGAGAATATATGGAAATTACAGTCATAAAACTTGGCGGCACAGAAGGCGTGGACTTTTCCGCCATCTGCAAGGATGCCGTTGAATTACTGAAGCACAGTAAAAAATTTGTCTTTGTGCATGGCGGTTCGGCGGAGGCGAATGCACTTGGCGAAGGTCTTGGCACGCCGCCGAAGATGGTCACGTCACCTTCAGGCTATACCTCGCGCTACACCGATAGAAAAACGTTGGAGATCTTTTTGATGGCAGTCAATGGCAAGGTCAATTCGTTGCTGACAGAGCAGTTGCAGATGTTGGGAGTCAATGCGTTTGGCTTATGCGGATTGGACGGAAGACTCTTGCAAGCCGCTCGAAAAGAGTCGGTGCAATCGATGGAAAACGGCAAGCGCAAAATTATCCGCGATGATTACACGGGGAAGATCGAGAAAGTGAATAGTGAATTGTTGATGATGTTGCTTGATGCCGGGTATTTGCCTGTCGTTGCGCCTGTGGCTGTCAGTGAAAGAGGAGAAGCGTTGAATGTGGATGCCGACCGCGCAGCGGCGATGGTCGCATCTGCGTTAAAGGCGGAGAATCTGCTGTTGCTCACTGCAGTACCGGGGCTGATGAAAAATTTCCCAGACGAGACCACGCTCATTCGGCAGCTGCCGATGAGTCAACTATCGGCGGCGGGTGAAGCGGCGCAGGGTCGCATGAAGAAGAAAGTGCTTGGCGCGGAAGAGGCTTTGAAGGGCGGCGTGAGTCGGGTCATCATCGCGGATGGGCGAATTCAAAATCCGATCTCCAATGCTTTGGCAGGAAATGGAACGGTGATCCAATGAACTCTCAAGAAATCATTGCCATCGAAAATAAACATACATCGGGCGTGTATCTTAAGCAAGCGTTGACCATCGTACGCGGAAAGGGCGCTTTGCTCTTCGATGCGGACGGTGTGGAATATTTGGATTGCTCATCGGGACATGGAGTTGCGAACCTCGGTCATGCTCACCCGGAAGTTGCGGAGGCGATCTACAAGCAGGCATCTACGCTGGTGACATTGTTTGAAACGTTTCCGAATGACCAGCGTGCGATGCTGATGGAAAAGATCACGGCGTTGATGCCTGGCCTGGATCGGGTTTTCTTTTGTAACTCGGGGACGGAAGCCGTGGAAGCAGCGTTGAAGTTTGCGCGTATTTCCACGGGACGAAAGAATTTCATCGCGGCGATGCGAGCCTTTCATGGGCGGACGTTTGGCTCACTTTCAGCGACGTTTAATAAAAAATATCGCGAGGGTTTCGAGCCGCTCTTGACTGGTATTTCGCATGTGGCGTACAACAATATCGAAGCGTTGGAAAAGGCAGTGAATGAAGAGACTGCCGCGGTGCTCCTGGAAGTGGTGCAGGGCGAAGGCGGCGTGTACCCTGCTGCTTTGGAATACGTGCAGGCGGCACGGCGGATCTGTGATGAGCGTGGCGCATTGTTGATTGTGGATGAAATCCAATCCGGGTTTGGGCGCACAGGAAAAATGTTTGCGATCGAACATTTTGGCGTGACGCCTGATCTGCTGGCATGCGCCAAGTCGATTGCGGGCGGCGTGCCGATGGGCGCGGTGTTGATCGGAGCGAATGTGAAGAATCTCTCGCCCGGAGCACATGGCTCGACGTTTGGCGGGAATCCGCTTTCGTGTGCGGCGGCAAATGCGGCGCTGGAGGTGATATTGAAAGAGGATTTGCCAGGTCAAGCCGCAGAGAAGGGCGCGTATTTGATGGGAAAGTTGATGGCAATCCAATCACCCAACATCCGCGAGGTGCGCGGACTTGGGTTGATGGTTGGCATTGAGATGAAGCAGAAGGTCACACCGTATCTCAAGGCTTTGCAGGAACGAAGAATCATTGCCTTGAATGCGGGCATGACGGTAATTCGTCTGCTGCCGCCATTGGTGATTTCGTATGAGCAAATAGACCGTCTTGTTGAAGTTCTCTCGGAAGTTCTCGCGGTTGAGCAAAAAGATGAGTGATACGCTCATTGGTTTGGTTTCTCACTACAGCCCTTCGGGACAGGAACGCAGCGCCATGGACTGGCTTGTGACTCGGATGAAGTCGCTGGGCTATGACGACGCGTTTATTGATGAAGCAGGCAACTCTGTCGGCGTGATGGGAGGCAGCGGTAAACAGGTCGTCTTGCTTGGTCACATTGACACTGTGCCTGGTGAAATTCCTGTGCGTGTGGACAATGGTATTTTATATGGACGTGGATCGGTGGATGCGAAAGGTCCGCTGGCGTGTTTTGTAGACTCTGTGGCAAAGGTCGGCGTGAGAGACGGCTGGCAATTTGTCGTCATTGGCGCGGTGGAAGAGGAGCGCAATTCAGAAGGTGCGCGGTTTATCGCGGATCAATATCAACCAGACTTTGCCATCATTGGCGAGCCAAATCAATGGGACAGGATCGCGCTGGGATATAAAGGCAGCGCGTGGGCAAATGTAACGGTCAAACGCGGACAGACGCACACGGCAAGTGGGGAAGTGACAGCGGCAGAAGCTGCTGTGGAAGTTTGGCTGAAGATCAAAGCCTATGTCGATTCATTCAACACTGATAAGCAAAAGGTGTTCGATAAATTGCTGTTGACATTGCGTGGCATGGATTCGGACTCAAATGATTTTGAGCAATGGGCAAAGCTAAAAATCGGAGTCCGTTTGCCAGCGGAAGTTTCGCCAGAAGATTGGTACGCAAAATTAAATGAAATAATAAGTGACAGTCGCCTTGAAGGTGATTGTCACTTGGAGAAAGCAGGATTCGCTGTCCCTGCGTGGGGATGCGAGAAAAATAATCAGTTGGTGAGGAGCTTATTAAATGGGATCAGGTCACAGGGCGGGGAGCCGCGCTTCGTCTACAAAACAGGAACAGCCGACCTGAACATCGTCGCACCCGTGTGGAAATGTCCCGCGGTGGTGTATGGCCCTGGTGATTCGGCGTTGGACCACACACCGAACGAACACATCAATTTGGATGAATATCAAAAAGCAGTGAATGTGCTGGCTGCTTCGCTTGAGAAATTAACATGCGATAGGATATCCTCGAAGGACAAAATGTAATCGTTCTTTATGTCCGAATCGGAAAGCGCCACCCTTGACGGATTTCCTTTTCCGCCTATAATCGGGCGAAATCACAAACCCATGAATACTCTATTTAGCCTTTCCCTTATTGTAGTCGTCCTTGCGGTCCTTATTATTAAGGATCTATTTTCGGTTAGGATGGCAACGGTGAGAGCAAAGTAAATCACTGAGTAAGTACGAAGAGCCGCCCTAACCACGGGCGGCTCTTTTTATACCTATTGTTGAAGGAAGAGAGTCGTATGCGATCAGATACAGTTAAAAAAGGTTTTGACAAAGCGCCTCACCGCGCACTATTGCGTGCCACAGGACTGCAGGATGATGATTTTAACAAGCCTTTCGTTGCCATCGTCAATTCGTATGTGGATGTTGTGCCCGGGCATGTGCATTTGCAGGAGTTCGGAAAGTTGGTGAAGGATGCTGTCCGTGCGGCGGGTGGCGTACCGTTCGAGTTCAACACCATCGGTGTGGATGACGGTATTGCGATGGGGCACATGGGGATGAAGTACTCGCTTCCTTCCCGTGAACTAATTGCTGACTGCGTCGAGACCATGATCGAAGCTCATAGATTCGATGCCATGGTTTGCATCCCAAATTGCGACAAGATCGTGCCTGGTATGTTGCTGGCTGCTATGCGCGTGAACGTGCCGACCATCTTTGTCTCTGGTGGCGCGATGAAGGCGGGGATGACCCCCGATGGCGAATCCATCGACTTGATTTCCGTCTTTGAAGGTGTGGGAGCATTTTCAGCGGGGAAAATTGATGAGAAGCGATTATCCATTTTGGAAAAATTTGCCTGCCCGTCCTGCGGTTCGTGTTCCGGCATGTTCACTGCCAATTCGATGAACTGTTTGATGGAGGTGCTCGGTCTTGCTTTGCCTTACAACGGTTCTGCTTTGGCGAAGACTCCTGAACGTGAAGCGTTGGCGAAGCAAGCCGCAGCGCAAGTGATGACTTTGATCGAACGTGATATCAAACCGCGAGACATCGTCACTGCTGATGCGATCGACGATGCGTTTGCGTTGGATATGGCAATGGGCGGCTCTTCCAACACCGTGCTGCACACACTGGCATTGGCGAATGAAGCCGGCGTGGATTATCCGTTGACGCGCATCAACTCTGTGGCGGATAAAGTGCCGCACATCTGCAAGGTGAGCCCGGCAGGGAAATGGCATATGGAAGATGTTCATCGTGCAGGCGGAATCCCTGCCATATTGAACGAAGTGCAGCGGGGGACGGGAATGTTACACCTTGACCGTTTGACGGTGACAGGCAAAACATTGGGGGAATCGATTCAGGGTTGTGAGATCAAAGATGAAGATGTGATTCGCAAATATGAAAATGCTCATTCCAAGCGTGGCGGCTTGTCCATTTTGTTTGGCAACCTCGCTCCCAAAGGTGCAGTTGTTAAGGTGGGTGGTGTGAGTGAAGCCATGATGAAGTTTGAAGGTCCAGCGGTCATTTTTGAATCACAGGATGAGGCGATGGCCGGAATTTTGGCTGGCAAGGTCAAAGCAGGGGATTGTGTTGTGGTGCGGCACGAAGGTCCCAAGGGAGGACCGGGCATGCAGGAAATGCTTTCGCCCACGTCCGCAATTATGGGGCAGGGACTTGGCGATAAAGTGGCGCTCATCACCGATGGACGTTTTAGCGGCGGGACTCGCGGCGCGTGCATTGGTCATGTCTCGCCGGAAGCTGCGGCGGGCGGTCCGATTGGGGCGCTCAAAGCCGGGGACATCGTCCAAATTGATTTGGCGGCGCGCAGCCTGAACGTTAAGTTAAGCGATGCGGAGATTCAGAGTCGACTTGATGTCTTGCCCCCGTTCAAATCCAATGTCACTTCGAAGTGGTTGAAGAGATATTCACATTTTGTTACGAGTGCCGATACAGGTGCAGTGCTGGAAAGCTAGGAGAGCAAATGAAAAAAACTGGTGCAGAAATTTTGTGGGAGTGTTTGGTGCGCGAGGGTGTGGAAGTGGTCTTCGGGTATCCGGGCGGGGCGAATATGCCGATCTATGATGCGATGTTGAGCTATCCAGTCCATCATGTGCTCGTGCGGCATGAGCAAGGCGGCGCTCACATGGCGGATGGGTATGCACGTGCCTCTGGAAAAGTTGGTGTGGCGATGGCAACCTCCGGGCCTGGCGCGACGAATTTAGTGACGGGCATCGCTACTTCGATGATGGATTCGGTGCCGGTGGTATTCATCACCGGACAGGTGGCGGCGCATTTGATCGGCGGCGATGCGTTTCAAGAAGTGGATGTGACCGGGATTACCCTTCCGATCACAAAACATAATTACCTGGTGACCCGTGCTGATGAAATTGCCGAAGTGGTACGCGAGGCGTTTTATATTGCGCGCAGCGGCCGCCCTGGACCCGTCTTGATCGATATTTGTAAAAATGCGCAAGTGGAACAAACTGAATTTATCTATCCCGAAGATGTGAAACTGCCCGGCTATCAACCCGTCGCGCACGCGCCAAAGAATTCTTTGGATGAAGCGGTGAAGTTGATTGAAAAAGCGCATAAGCCGATCATCCTGTGCGGACATGGTGTGTTGATGTCCAAAGCAGAGGATGCGTTGATGCAATTTGCAGTCAAGACGCAAACCCCTGTGGCGAGCACTTTGCTCGGTTTGGGCGCGTTCCCTGCTTCGCATGAACTAAGCCTTGGCATGATGGGCATGCATGGCGAAGTCCACACGAACCTTGCGATTCAAAATTCAGATTTGATCCTGGCTTTCGGTATGCGCTTTGATGATCGCGTGACGGGCACGTTGAAAACCTACGCGCCCCGTGCAAAGAAAATTCATATTGAAATCGATCCTTCTGAAATCCATAAGAATGTTTTTGTGGATGTGCCTTTGGTGGGCGACTTGAAAACTGTCATCACCGATCTGATTCCGCTTGTGGATGAATACGATCACGAAGAATGGAAAAAGGAAATCAACGGCTGGAAAGCAGAAGCTGATGCCCGCAGCATTATGAATTGGGAGGAAGATGGCAAGTTGTATGTGGCTCATCTCATTGCTGATATTTGGAAAGCGACAGGTGGCGGCGCTATCGTGACCACGGATGTTGGACAACATCAAATGTGGGCAGCGCAATATTATCAATTGGATAAACCGAATCGCTGGCTCACTTCGGGCGGCGCGGGCACGATGGGTTATGGCCTGCCATCTGCAATTGGTGCCTGGTTTGCTGCAAAAGACGATGAGATCTGGGCTGTTGCTGGTGATGGTGGTTTCCAAATGACTGCCGCGGAATTGACCACTGCTGTTCAGGAAGGCGCGAACGTGAAGGTTGCGATCATGAACAACAGTTTTCTCGGCATGGTGCGTCAGTGGCAGGAATTCTTCTTTGAGAAGCGTTACTCTGCTGTGAATATGCTTGCGCCTGATTTTGTCAAACTGGCTGAGGCGCATGGAGTCCCTGCTCGTTGTGTGACCAGACGCGAGGAAGTTGATGAAGCGATTGCCTGGGCACGCAGTATCAAAGGTCCTACTGTCATCGAATTTAAAGTGGAAATGGAAGACGCGGTCTATCCAATGGTTCCTGCGGGTTCTGCATTGGATCAAATGATACAGAGACCGGCGAAGTAACAGGATAGGAGAAAGAATGAATTACACCTTTATTGCATTAGTAGAAAATAGACCCGGCGTTTTGAACCGCGTGGCTTCTTTGTTTCGCCGACGCAATTTCAATATCGAATCGCTTGCGGTGGGGCGAACAGAGGACCCTGAAGTCTCGCGCATGACCGTGGTGGTTGATTGTCCCAACGGAGATGTGGATGCGCAAAAGATCGAGGCAAATTTATACAAGCTTGTCAACGTGATCGATGTGCAGGACGTTACGCATCAACCTTCGGTGACCCGCGACCTGGCTCTGATCAAAGTAAAGGTCGGCCCCGAACGCCGCGCTGAAGTTAATGGCCTGGCTGAGATATTCCGCGCCCGTATTGTAGACGTTGCAATTGATTCTGTAATTGTCGAGATCACAGGCACAGAGGACAAGATCGAAGGCATGATCGAACTGCTGCGTCCGCTTGGCATTGTCGAAATGGTGCGCACGGGACAGGTCTCCATGACACGCGGAGTCAATGACGGTGTGCGCCGCATGCCGGGTGTGGCTGGCAGTCAGTATGACGATGTCAATGAACTGGCTGCGATGGGTCCGTAGTAAAGCTGACGATGGATCGTTGTTTGCAGAATACTTAAATCAAAAAAAATCTCAAGGAGAAATGTAATCATGGCAAAAATTAATTTTGGCGGTACGGAAGAAGAAGTTGTCACGCGTGATGAATTTCCACTCGACAGGGCTCGTGAAGTTTTGAAGAATGAAGTGGTGGCTGTTCTCGGCTATGGTGTGCAGGGACCTGCGCAGGCGATGAACATGCGCGATAACGGCATCAATGTCATTATCGGTCAGCGCGAAGGCACTTCCAATTGGGATAAGGCTGTTGCAGATGGCTGGGTGCCCGGCAAAACTCTCTTCAATGTGGAGGAAGCTGCTGAAAAGGGAACCGTCATTCAATACCTATTGTCTGATGCAGGCCAGCGCTCGCAGTGGCCGAGTAT
>JAEURE010000260.1 GCA_016789485.1 Anaerolineales bacterium
GCACCCCCGACTACTACATGGATTGGATCGAGGGCGGCTCACTGATCGCAAATCCACCCTGGGATGATGATACAAAAACAGGCGCATATGGAGCAGGCAGCCACGCAACTGCGGAAAAAGGCCGCTTATGGCTTGAGGCAGCTATAAAAGAAAAAGCCGATCACGTGGAGCAGATCCATGAACAGCATGAACGGCGCGAAAAAAGACGAAACGCAGGCTATGGGTTATGGGGTAAACATCAGTAAATCAAAATAGGTTTCCAGTAACTGGAAACCTATTTTGATTTTTTAGGAACTTCAAAGTACATATACATTCCACAAAACGCCTTACTCCCCACCTTCAAAACAAAAGTAGCGCCGTATTCACCTGCTTTTTTAGGGGCAACAAAAAGCGCTTTAAAAGTGGCGCTTCTGCCCGGAGTAACTGCAGAATTCAAGTCTTGTATCTTTATACCGACGTGCCGATACCCACTTTTATAAATAAAATCAACCGTGGTGCTTGACCATGTCTTTGTGCCGGTATTGATCACTGTCCAATACGCATAAAATTCAGTTTCAGGCAGAATAAATCCGCCTGTGGGTATTGCTGATTTCACAAGACAAGTCCAGGGTTGACCGGTATATGGAATCGCATCCTGCGGATCAACTGGCCCCAAACCTGGAATTCCTGCAGTTACCGCATATAAGGGGTCTATTGTCTCGAGTGGAATACCAAACTCAGGCGTTGGAGAAAAAAGCGAAAAAGGCGTTTGTGTGGGAGGGGCCGCAATAATAGTTGAAGTGGCTTCGCGCGTCAGAGTGGGTGTAAGAGTTGGAGGCAGCGCATGGGCAGTTTGCGTCTGTGCAACAACAGCCGTTTCAATGATGGCCGTGCTTAATAGATCGGGAGAAAGCGGATTCGCCTCTTCCGCAGGCTGTAACGACGGCAAGGCGCATGCAAGCAGAAAAATAATCAAGATGAGGCTGCCGCCAATTCTCTGATAGGATCTTAATCTCACTATTTCTCCTCGATTCCAAAGTAGTATAACATGCGTCAAGACTCATATTTCTTGATAAATTCTTCGCCCTTTCCAATAAATTCCTCGAAGTCATCCGGGGCAGAAACCGAAGCCATGAGGTCTTGCGTCTTTTGGCGCAGGACCTGGCGGGCAGGTGGAGCGCCTGCATCCTGCCATTTTTCCATGCTGTAGTGCGGATACACATTACTAATATAATATCCGTTCTTGTAGTTTCGCATGGTGGATGGTTGATTCAAGAAATTCTTCCCGGGACCCACCTTGGCAATCTCGTCCACCGCAGAGTTGACATCATCCAATTGGAAGCCGTTGTGGATGCGGAGCGCCTGATCTATGATCTCATGACAATGGACAAAGGTGGTTGGCGAGATGGACTTCGAGCCGAGAGAATCACCAATGAACGGAGCCAGATGTCCGTTTGAGAGAAGAAGCGCAAGGGTGTTCATCCAGTATGTATCTGCGGCGATCAAATCCATGCCCCAGCCTGTGCCGCTCCCCGATGTCGAGCAATGCGGGATGCCATAAAATTTCATCATCTCGGAACATGCCACGCTGATGAGAATACTTTGCGGATCGTAGAAATTAAGCATGGTGCGCATGTCAAAATAAACAGGCAGCATGCCGAGGAGAATTGGCGCGCCTTTCTTGATGGTCTGGCTGATGACGAGACCTGCGAGCAGTTCCGCCATAAGCAGGGTGAGCGTGCCAGCAGGCGTGAGCGGCGTGGACGCGCCTGCCATGCTGTAGTTCGAGAAGATGATCGGCAAACCGCGTTCGATGGAGATTTTCATTTTATCCACTGTGCCTGCATTCATCACCAGTGGGCTAACGGGATTGAAATACGGGATAATAAACGGCTTGCTTCCAAGATCGCCGTGAAGCATTTCGAACATTTGCATGACATCGGGGAATTTATTTTCATCGGAAACAAGCAGCACCAACGGCTTGGTGGTATTGGCAATATGCTCAAGCGAGCCGTACAGATCGGTCAACTCTTCAGGGACGTCGCGTACAATGCCAACCGTGGAAATGACATCGTAATGTTTGAAGCTTGACCCCAGGCGGACGAGGTCTCTAAAATTCTGGCGTTTGAAAATGTCAAGGGTCTCATCAAAAGGATTTTGATAAAACAAGGCGGTAACTCCTACACCAAAGCGCAAGCGGTCTTCGCCTAATTTCAACTTGTGTTCCCCGCGACGATCATAGATATCAATTGTCCTCGGCGCGGACTTGATCGCATCTTCAACGATTTCTGGAGGAAACTTAATGACACGATCCTGCGACTTGAGCCCGAGTTTTGATTCCAGCATTTGCAAGATGGACGGAGAATCCACCCGCACCCCCGTCTCGCTCAGTACCTTTAAAACATTGCGGTGGGCTTCCTGTATTTGTTCTTCACTCATCATGGTCAGTCGTGGACGGACGTTATTCATAAAGTAATTTCTCCTTGCTGCAATTTTACAATAGATAATGCCCACGTTGCACAAAATTACATCCCCCGACTGAGGTCGGGGGATGTTGTCTACTTACGTTGATTCCAAGCCTGACGATCTTCAGGCTTTTCAGGGTCGAGAAATTTCGGGTCAACTTCCTGAAACACCCTATGCCCATGCGCAGTCCACAGTTCGGCGGCGAGCTTCTTTGCATTACAAGGGACACCCTGAGCAGAGAAATACTGACACACACGGATCACATCCCGCTGAAAAATATTCCACGAAGATGGATTGGACTCAGGGATGACCACCTGCGGAAAGTCGATCAACTTGATATCGCCATCCCAATACAGGATGTTATAGGCTGAGAGATCACCATGAATGCGGCTGTGCGACAACATAATGTCAATGTTGCGAATCACGCGCTGATAAAGCTCATTCGCCTCATCCAAATCCAAAGTCACGGAACTGAGCGGCGGCGCAGCCATGCCTGCATCCCCGACGAACTCCATCAGGATGGCATTCTTCTCCTTGGCATACGGCTTGGGGACATCCGCGCCCGCTTCATACAATGTTTCCAGCGTGACGAATTCATACGCGATCCACGACTGATGACGGACTTCCTCACCATAGCGGGTGCGCTTAATGATGGCGTTGACATCCGCTTCCTTCCACAGGGCGGTACCATCCTCATCGAGATCGGTGCGCCCGACGCGATACTGCTGGTCGTTCTTGAGATTACGCAGCGAACGCGGACGGTAGACTTTAGCCGCCAGCAGCGGCGCATCCACCTCCACCCCAGGTTTGCACAGGTAGACCGAAGCCTCCTTACCGCCCTTGACACGCTTCAACACATCCGAAATCCACTTGTGATCGTGGAAAGCGGCGAGGGAATCCAGCAGCCACCACTCTTCGAAGCGCGCCGCCTTATAGGTGAATTTGAATTCCTTCGAGGCTTCCTGCGCACGGATGAAGAGCTTCGCCTGCATCTCACGCTTCTTTGATTCGCGTTTCTGAGTGACGCGTTTGCTGGAGGGTTTGGTTCCGTCACTGTCCAGATCATCGAGTTCGTCATATAGGTCGTACAGGTCTTGCATATTGTTATTTGTATTCATTGCTGTTAAGTACCTTATTTTTCTTCATCGCAGGGTGACCCCTGCCGCTTAAACAAAAACCACAGGATACGACATCCTGCGGTTCGAGAGATAGGGTTAAAAGAAAACCGCAGGCGGAGCACGCCTGCGGTTGATGAGCACTTAAGAAATTACACCAACTCACGCTGTGGAGGCGCGCTGAACAGATTGACAGTGGTAACCAAGATAGCTTGCATGTTTTCGAGCCTCCTTTCAATATTGGATGAGATAGTAACCCTATTTTATGCGAACACAAAACACACGTCAAGAGCAGGTTTTGATCTAAGGCTTGAGAATACCGTCAAAGAATAACTGGGTACGGGCCATAAAAGCAAACCACGGCTCCCCAATGAAAGAATGCTTTTCGCCCTGATAAGCAAAAAGCTCCGCATCTTTTCCTGCTTCGATAAAACCTTCGTACATCTTCGTTGACCATTCAGGCGGCGTGCCCGAAGAGACTTTTCCATCTTCCGTGCCGTAGACGATCTGCACAGGCGCGGTCACGCTGCTCAAATGATAGAGCGGGGAAACAGTTTCCAGCATGACAGGATCAGCACTGACGTTAAAGTAG
>JAEURE010000261.1 GCA_016789485.1 Anaerolineales bacterium
TCCTCTTCATCATCGTTGCGTGGCTGGCATGGGAAACCCGCCAGTGGATGGCTTCCACGCCGGTTTCTCGTTTGGGAAAATTGCGCGATTATGTGCTGGTGATCGAAATTGCGCTGGCAGTCTTTATTGCCTTGCTTGCTTTCTTTGCAGTGAAAGGCGTCCGCGTTGGATGGCTGGCGCTTCCTCTCGCCGCCTGGGCAGGGATTCTCATCCTGCGGGCCGAGTTGTCGGATGTCAAACGCCTCGTCTTATTGATGGTTGGTACGGCTCTTGCGCTGACTCTCGCCGTAGAAGTGGTCGTGCTGGTTGGCGACATTGGCAGAATGAACACCGTTTTCAAACTTTATTTACAAGCGTGGATGCTGCTGGCTGTCAGCGCTGCCGCGTCCTTTGGCTGGCTGATCAATGTATTCCCGTTCTGGCGTTTGCGCTGGCGCACGATCTTCCAGACCGGAGTTTATCTTTTGCTGGCAGGCGCTTTCATGTTCACGCTCACCGCCACCAGCGACAAGATTGCCGACCGCATGACAGCCGATGCTCCCCGCACGCTGGACGGCATGACTTTCATGAATTATTCCGAACTTTGGGATGGACAGATTATGGACTTGAGCCAGGATTATCGTGCCATCCGCTGGCTGCAGGATAATGTGGAAGGATCGCCTGTCATTGTGGAAGCCAATTGTTCCGAATACCGCTGGTGCACACGCATGACCATTTATACGGGTCTGCCTGGCGTGGTCGGTTGGAACTGGCATCAGCGCCAACAGCGCGGAAATTTCTCCACGCGTGTTCAGGATCGTGTCAATGAAATCGGTAGTTTTTATACCACGCCGGATGTTTTGCTTGCGCGCGAATTCCTTAAAAGATATGATGTACAGTACATCATCGTCGGTCAACTGGAGCGGAATGTTTATCCGCAGATCGAAGGCGCAGTGGATGGTCTGGCAAAGTTCGAACAATTTGACGGCATGTATTGGCGTGAAGTGTATACAGACGCGAACACAACCATCTATGAGGTGATTGAATGATCCTGCATATTACATCCCGCGTGGAGTGGAATGAAGCGCAGACTCGCGGTGAATACATTGCGCCAAGTTTAACGACCGAAGGCTTCATCCACTGTTCCACGGAGAAGCAGGTGCTGCATGTTGCCAACGCTTTTTATCGCGGAAAAAATGATCTGGTGCTGCTCGTGCTGGACGAAGCAAAGATCAAGCCCGAGCTTAAGTGGGAAGCGCCTGCGGGTCCTCCTGCCCCGGGCATTTCTGAATCTGATTCGTTTCCACATATCTTCGGTCCCATCAACCTGAGCGCAGTCGCCTCCGTTGTGGACTTTGTGCCTGATCCTGTTTCTGGAACATTTACCCTCCCTACATTTAAATGACCGCCTTCTTCGCCTGGTACATCATCATCACTTTGCTCGGTTGGCTGACTTTTCCGCTCGCCTATACGCTTTTCCCTGCATTGAAGGATCGCGGCTATACAGTAGCGCGCGCCGCTGGTTTGTTGATCTGGGGATATGCCTTTTGGCTGCTCGCATCTCTGGGGGCTGCTCAAAATGATGCGGGCGGAATTTTATTTGCGCTTGCCATCCTGATCGGGTTAAGTATTTGGACAGGCATAAATCAAAAAGCAGAGATCGTGAGTTTTCTTCAATCGAACAGATCCCTCATCATCACTGCTGAAGTTCTGTTCTTTGCTGCATTTGCATTTCTTGCCTTTGTCCGCTCTGCCAACCCGGATCTGACCGGCACCGAGCGCCCCATGGAACTGGCTTTCATCAACGGCATTTTGCGTTCACCGACCTTCCCTCCGCAGGACCCGTGGCTTTCAGGGTATGCCATTTCCTATTATTACTTCGGCTATGTGATGACCGCCATGCTGGCGCGTCTTTCAGGAATCAACGGCAGCACTGCTCATAACCTGATGACTTCGCTTATCTTCGCGTTGGGCGCAATCGGCTCGTATGGAATTTTGTATAACCTGCTCTCGTCCATTACGAGGAGTGATTCACCGAACAGTGGTGTTGACGACAACCAAGCGGCGGAGCAATCTCCGCGCCCGCATGGCTTTGCTTTGCTTGCCCCGTTATTTTTGTTGCTGATTTCCAACTTTGGCACGCTCCTTGAAATCCTGCATCAAGGCGGAGTGTTTTGGGTGAAAGACCCTGAGACGGGAGAATACTCCAGCCGTTTCTGGACATGGCTGGATATGAAGGAACTCTCCCAGGTACCTGCGATTCCATTTCACTGGCCGCCGCTTGACCGTTATCTGTGGTGGTGGCGTTCTTCACGCGTGATTCAAGACTACGATATGCTGGGCGGTCATCGTGAAGTGATCGATGAATTCCCCTTCTTTTCCTTCCTGCTGGGTGATCTGCATCCGCATGTGCTGGCGATTCCCTTTGGCCTGCTCGCCATCTCCGTGGCGTTGAATCTTTTTCTTGGCGGCTGGCGCGGCGGGACCAATCTGTTCGGTGTGCGGTTGCACATTAATACCTCAGGCTTTTTATTCGCGGCTCTCGTCCTCGGCGGGCTTGCCTTCCTCAACACCTGGGATATTCTTGTTGCGGCAGCATTGATCGTCTCTGCCTATGTCTTTTGGCGCGCGCATGAAGAAGGTTGGAACTGGTACCGTCTCGAAGACTTGTTTACGCTTGCCATTCCGCTTGGTATTCTTTCCCTGCTCTTATATTTTCCTTTCTATCTTGGCTTTTCATCGCAGGCAGGCGGCGTTCTTCCGAACTTCATGTATCCCACTCGCGGGGTTCATCTCTGGGTGATGTGGGGGACGTTGCTCATCCCCATCTTTGGTTATCTTCTTTATTTATGGCGCGGTGAAAAGATTCCATCCAACTGGAAACTTGGATTTTCCCTGGGGCTTGGTTTCACCTTCCTTCTTTTCCTTGCCGCCTTCGTCATTGGCTGGATCGGTTCCATTGTGGAAAAAGACTTTGTGGAATATTTCCTCTCCACTCAAGGCATGAACGCGGCTCAATACATCAGCGCCACATCCCTGAGACGGTTGACCTACATCGGCAGCCTCATCACCTTGCTTGCTGTTTTGATTCCATCCCTTTCATTTCTCTTCACCCCACAAACCGCGAATGATGAGCCTGTTGTCAGTTCCTTGTCGTCAACCAAATTTATCCTGTTGATCATCACCCTCGGTTCCGTCCTCGTCCTTGCCCCGGAATTTGTCTATCTGCGCGACCAGTTCGGCTACCGGATCAACACCGTCTTCAAGTTCTACTATCAAGCGTGGATGTTATGGAGTCTTGCTGCAGCCTTTGGCGCGGCTATGCTGTTGCAGAATCTGCGTGGACTCGCAAACATCGTTTTCCGTGTAGTAATCGGCATCGTTATTTTTATAGGGCTGCTCTATCCAATCTTCGGGTTGACCACCAAAACCAATAACTTCAAGCCCTTGTTTGGTTTCACCCTTGATGACTTTGACCGCGTCAAACGCGAAACTCCGGATGAAGCTGCTGCCGTCGAATTCCTACTCACCGCACCGGATGGGGTCATTGCCGAAGCCATCGGAGATGGATACAGCGGTTATGCCCGCATTTCCATGCTGACCGGCATGCAGACTGTGCTCGGCTGGCCCGGTCACGAAGCCCAATGGCGCGGAACATCTGAACCGCAAGGCTCCCGCCGCGAAGATATAGCCAGACTCTATACCACGTCCCGCTGGGAGGAAGCCAAATCCATCATCGAACAATACAATATCCGTTACATTTACATCGGCACCTTGGAGCGCGTTTCCATGCCGGTCAATGAAGAAAAATTTCAGTTGAATCTAACACCTGTTTTCCAACAGGGCAGTGTTGTCATTTACGAAGTACCCTAAGACCGCCCTCCTCAATTTAAACCGATTACAATAGCCCCCATGACCAACCGACATTTCAAACACGAAGGCTGGCTGTACGCCCTGGCTTTCCTCCTTGCTCTCACATTGCGCTTCACCCAGCTTGGTGCCATGCCTCTCACCGATGCCGAAGCCGCGCCCGCGTTGCAAGCCCTTCGCATTGCTCAAGGCTCCAGCCCTGCGCTTGCCCCGCATCCTTTCTCCATTCTATCCACTTCGATCCTTTTCTTCCTTTATGGCGGCGGGAC
>JAEURE010000262.1 GCA_016789485.1 Anaerolineales bacterium
CTCCTGCCAATCCGGCAAACATGCCGCCAATGAGGACATTTGCATAGCGCATGAAGACAACATTGATTCCAACTGTATCTGCAGCTTTGGGATGTTCACCTACGGCGCGGGTACGCAAGCCCCAACGGGTATTGAATAAAATATAGTGGGAGAAAAACACCAAGAGAACGGCGCCCATGGCAATCGGTTTTTGGTCAAACACGCGATTGATGGCTTGCACGTTTTGTAAACAGGTTGCGGAAGTCCCGCAGGCAGATGCAAACAGTTCTGTGATGGGGATGTGGATGGTGGGCAGAACGCCGGGGGAACTTGGGACGCTTCCTTTGAAGACGCTGGTTGCTCCAAAAAACAACTGGCGATTCAAAAAGCCCGTCAAACCAACGGCAAGGATGTTGATCACTGTTCCGCCGATGATCTGGTCCACTTTGAAGGTGATGGAGAGCGCGGCATGAAGCAAAGACATCAAGGCGCCGGTGAGAATGGCAAATACCACGCCGAGCACAATGCTGACACTGGGCGGAAGTTTGAAAATATGGAACATGTAGATGGCACCCAGCCATCCGAAGAACGCAGAGGTGAGCATCATACCTTCGATGCCGATGTTGACCACTCCTGATCGTTCACAAAACACACCTGAGAGTGCCCCCAGTGTGAGAGGTGTTGCCACGGCAATGGTGGTGGCCAGCATGCTTGTGACGATCAACAAAGGCGGCTGCTTTGCCTGCCCTACCATAACGACCACGCTGAAAAGAACAATAATGATCAGCGCAATAAAGCCAAATCGTTTCCAGTCCATGTTTGTCTCCTAGCCTCCCCAGCCGCGGGTAAGTACGACGCGTTCGCCTTTGGCTTTGATCCGATAGATATATCGGATGATTGCATCGGCTGCGACGAAAAGAAGGATCAGGGCTTGTATCATCGAAATTAGATCGACCGGCATTTGGGTCAGGAATTGCATACGGGTTGCTCCGTTGCGCATGGCCGCGAAAAGGAAGGAGGCCAGCACAATTCCAAGCGGGTGCGATTTTCCAAGCAGGGCAATTGCAATGGCATCAAAACCATATCCGATGGAAAAACCAAGTTCGTGTCGGTAGTTCAGACCCGTCACTTCGATGGAACCCGCCAGCCCCGCCAGAATTCCTGAGAGCACCATCGTAAGAATAATTGTCCGTTTGACATTGATTCCCGCATATTGTGCAGCATCTGGATTCAGCCCCACTGTGCGAATCTCAAACCCCAGAGTTGTCTTGTTCAATAACCACCAAATGAAAAAGGCGACAAGCAAAGCGAGAACAAAACCCCAATGTACACGAAGGCCTTCGAAGATGGCAGGCATGCGCGCGCTTTCATCGATCAGAGGAGTTCGTGCTATCACGTTGGTGGGACTTCGATCTTTCATCACGCCGTTCAACAAGAACGAAGTTGTGTTCAACGCAATGTAGTTCATCATGATTGTGTTGATAACTTCATGTCCGCCTGTATATGCCTTTAACCAGCCGACAATTCCCGCCCAAATGCCGCCCATCAACATGCCGGCGATAACGGCCAATGGCAAGTGGATGATGGTGGGCAGAGAAAAGCCCAGCCACTCCGGCAGCGCATACCCGATCAACGCTGAAGAAACAGCACCTACTGCTAATTGACCTTCGGCCCCAATATTGAACAAGCCGCCTTTGAAAGCCAGTGCAACAGCCAGCCCTGCAAAGATATAGGGGGTTGCCCACACAGCCGTTTCACTTAACGCCTTCGTTGAGCCGAATGAACCTTCGATCAACCCTCGATATGCAAGGATGGGATTTCCGCCTACAAATGCGATGATAATGCCGCCAAGAACTACCGCAGTTAAGATCGCCAGAAATGGAACCAGACTGGCATCTGAAATGGTTTGCAGTATTTTTCTTGATAGCGAATTTGACTGCTTTTCTGATTGCATCCTTCGCTCCAGTGGAACTTTGAATTGTAGGACAATTATATCAAACAAGCCGCTTGTACGCCCCTTAAAGAGGTTTCAAAAAGGGAACAAAAAAGGGAAAGAGACATACGCCTCTTTCCCTTTTTTTACATCGCAAAAACCTTACGGCTTGACAGGGGGAACACCAGTTGTGATGGAGCCATCCAGCAAACCAGCGTTGATTTCTTCCATGGTAGCCTTGACTTCGGCAGGAACTTCGCCATCAAGATCGTGGAAGGGAGCATAGCCAGCGGCGCCGAAGACGTTTCCGTCAGCAATCGAGCCGTCTTTGGTGGCTTTGATCAAGTCAGCAACGCCCGGGGTGATGAGCTTCATGGCGCTGGAGAGCATGCGAGGAGCAGCTTCGGGGAGGGTCAGGTACTGATCGGTGTCTACACCGATGGCATACGCACCAGCTTGAGCAGCAGCGGTGATAGCACCGTTACCAGTCAAACCACCGCAGCCGAAGATCGCATCCGCGCCCTGATCCATCATGGACTTGGCGGTCTGAGCGCCCCATTCAGGATCGGTGAAGGTCTTGTCGAAGCCCACATCGCTGTGGTACACAACGAATACTTCAGTGGTCGTGCCATTCATGCCATCTGCATAAGCAGCACCGGCTTTGTAGCCTTCACCAAAGCGCCAAACGGGAGGAACCACATCGGTACCGCAGACGGCGCCGATCTTGTTGCTCTTGGACATCATCGCGGCAAGAGCGCCAACGAGGAAGCCGGCATTGTCTTCGGGGAAGTTCAAACCGGAAACGCCAGCGACAGTCTCAGCCTGGAATTGATCCACGCCGATGAAGCGGACATTCGGGTAGGTGGCAGCGGCGGCGGCGGTAGCTTCACCGAGACCAAAACCAACGGTCACGATTACATCGTAGCCGGCGTCACCAAACTGGGCAATATTCTTGGCGTAGTCCTTGGCGTCGGCGGTTTCGATAAATTGAACCACATCAGCAACGCCATCGGCATTGGACTTCTGAACACCTTCCCAAGCAGATTGGTTGAAGGACTTGTCATTGATCTTGCCAACATCTGTGACGAGACCAACGCAGAAGACTTCTTCTTTCGTACAATCTGCAGCGGTTGGCGCAGAAGCACCACAGGCCGAAAGGATCATCGAAGCGACGATCAGAAGGGCCATAACAAAGTATAGCTTTTTCATATTTTCTTCTCCTCTAGAAGAGTAAAGATTAAATGGCTTGCTTTTAGCAAAGCCTAACGACTTTGTAAGTATAAATCTAGTCCAATCTTTGTGCAAGTATTTACAATGTTAAGGTTTCTGCGGGGGCACGTTTGTTTTCAAATCGCCGTTCCATAGGCTAAAAAGCAGAAAATCTGCCCCATTTTGAAGATTTTCGGGAAAACTGCTGGGAAATGGCACATTTACAATTTGACCTGACCTTGCCTCACTGACAATTCCTTTCCGCAGCAGCCGCACCACTTCCTGGACCTCGAAACTGGCTCGCCCCAAAATAGAAGTCACCACGCTGGAACCCGATTCTGCCAGAACCGCCGCCTGATCGCGTTCCACTCCAATGGCAGGGATGCCTTTCTCTGAGGCGGCGCGCAGTGCTCCCTGCCCAGTGATGGCTCCTGCCGCAAAAATCACATCCGCTCCGCGTTGAATGGCTTTGTTGGCTGACTCAAATCCCCAGGCTTCATCTATAAATAATTTTTCGCTGTCCCCATCGTCACGATAAAAAATGATGGCTTTTATTTCAGGATTTGTAAATGCTGCTCCTGCGCGAAATCCTTCACAATACCGCCACATCGAATCGATGCCGGATGTTTCGCAAACAGCGCCGACTACACCGGTTTTTGTAAGTGTTGCCGCCAATACACCGGCTGCGAATCCCATTTGATCTTCCGGAAAAGTGATGGGAATCAGGTTTGAGCGGGTTTCTGTTTGAGCCTGGTTCATGCCCACGAAAACAGAATCAGGATACAGGTCCGCGGCGTGAAGCGTTTCATCGCGCAGGGTTGAGTTGGTGGTGACGATCATGTCAAAGCCCTGATCTGCAAAATAGGCGATGTTCTTTTCGTAATCGCGCGCATCCACCGATTCGATATATTCAATTCGGTCAGCGAGTTTGTTCGAGTAGGCTTCTTCCAACCCTGCCCATGTATTTTGATTTAAGCCGTAATCGTCAATGCCAAG
>JAEURE010000263.1 GCA_016789485.1 Anaerolineales bacterium
TGAATTGGCGAAGGCGGACTTTAATTTGGACCGCATGTTCGCTTTGATGGAGTCCCTCGGCGAGCCGCAGAAGAAGTATCCGATCATCCACGTGGCAGGGACAAAGGGGAAGGGGTCCACGTCCGCTCTGTGTGCGGCGGGGTTGCGGGCGGCGGGATATACCGTCGGGCTGTACACGTCGCCGCATTTGCTGGATTACGTGGAGCGGATCCAGATCAACGGGGAGCCGATTACGCATGAGCAGTTGATCGAGTTGGTCGAAGAGATCAAGCCGCATGTGGCGAAGATCGAGAAACTGACTACTTTTGAGATCACCACGGCGCTGGCTTTCATGGCGTTTGCAACGTACGGAGTGAATGCGGCTGTCTTTGAAGTGGGACTCGGCGGCAGATTGGATGCGACGAATGTGGTCATACCAAAAGTTTCAGTTATTACTTCATTGTCCTACGATCATATGGCCGTGCTTGGAAATACTCTGGCCTTGATAGCAGGAGAGAAAGCAGGCATCATCAAAGATGGCGTGCCTGTGGTTTCCTCACCGCAAAAGGATGAGGCGCTCGAAGTTTTGGAGCGTGTAGCCAAACTTAAGGGGGCAGAGATAATACTAGTTGGAAAAGACGTAACGTTTGAGTTGGTGAAGTCATCTTTGGAGGGACAGGAATTAGCCGTTAGCGGTCAGTGGCCAGCGGCCAGGTTACAAATTCCTTTGCTGGGCACTCACCAAGTCGAGAATGCTGCCACAGCCTACACTGCCCTAAAAGTGAGCGAGATTCCAATTTCGGACGAGCAGATCCAAAAGGGGTTTTCTCAGGTAAAATGGCGCGCTCGCTTTGAGATTGCCCGCCTCAATCCCACGCTGATATTTGATTCTGCTCACAATCAGGATTCGTTCGAGAAATTGCGTGAGACTCTGGAAACATATTTCCCTGGCAGGTTTGTCTATCTCATCTTTGGCGCTTCGGAGGATAAGAATATTCCCGGGATGTTTGCGGAGATGAAATCGAAGATCAAGAAAATTATTATCACACGCGCCGATCATCCACGGGCTTTGGAAGTGGAAAAAATCCGTTCGCTGGCCGATCAGGCTGGAGTGGATTCGGAGGCGGTGGTTCCCGTCAAAGATGCGCTCGCGCGGGCGTTGGATTTATCCTCAAAAGATGGTAGCATAGTTCTATCTGCTGGATCGATGTTCGTGACGGCGGAAGTCATGAGAGAATGGAAATTACTGAATGAGTCAACCGACCTGGAATGAAGAAGAAGATAATTTTGACCTGACGCTCTCCCAACGGACCGAGGAGTTGTATCGGATTCCGAACATGGATCCCAAAGCTGACGGTTTGATCGAAGCGGCTGTGCTGCCTTTGCGCGACATGGTCATTTTTCCGCGCATGGTTTCGCCGATCTTTGTCGGGCGTGAGGCGTCTTTATTGGCTGTGCAGGAAGCGCAAAATAAAGAGCAGACTGTTATTGGTTTAACCCAAAAAGACCCTGAGCTTGATGAGCCCGGGGCAGAAGACTTTCTGCCGATCGGTGTGGAGATGGCAGTGGGACGCTTGTTGAACATGCCCGATGGCTCGCGTTCAGCGTTGGTGCAGGGACGCCGCCGCGTGGAGATCGTGGAATTCATCCGCTTGAAGCCGTACATCAAAGTGCGCGCGCGCATCATCCACGAGCCGCAAACTGCCGACAGACAAACACAAGCTACGATGCGCTCGGTGCTGAGTCTCTTTGAACGCTGCGTGCAATTGGACCGCTCGATCCCCGAAGAAGCGCATTTGTTTGCTTTGAATATCGCTGAACCCGGCTGGCTTGCGGATATGATCGCGACATCGCTTTCATTGACCTATGAAGCCAAACTCCGTTTGTTATTGATCCTCGATCCCAAGTCCCGCTTGGCGCAGTTGAATAATTTGCTGGCGCAGGAAGTGGATGTGCTTGAACTGGAAGATGAAATCCATTCGCGCGTGCAAAATGAAGTGGATAAAAGCCAGCGAGAGTTTTATCTGCGCGAGCAGATGAAGCAGATCCAAACGGAGTTGGGCGAAGGCGATATCTTCACCCGAGATGCGACCGACCTGAAGAAAAAAGTGGACGCCGCCAATTTGCCCGAAGAGGCAAAGGCTGTGGCTTTGAAGGAATTGGAACGCCTCAATCAAATGCCGCCGATGGCGCCCGAAGTGGGAATTATCCGCACGTATATTGATTGGATCGTAGACCTGCCGTGGAGCAATGCCTCGCCTGATAATCTCGACGTGAAAAACGCCGCGAAGATTTTGGAACGCGACCATTACGGTTTGAAGAAAGCCAAGGAAAGAATTCTGGAATATATCGCGGTGCGTTCTTTGAAACCGAAGAAGGAACGTCAGCCGATCCTTTGTTTTGTGGGACCGCCCGGTGTAGGCAAAACATCTCTTGGACGTTCCATCGCCGATTCACTGGGACGCAAGTTCGTGCGTGTCTCTCTCGGCGGCGTGCGGGACGAAGCCGAAATCCGTGGGCATCGCCGCACTTACATCGGCGCGCTGCCCGGGCGAATTATCCAAACAATGAAACGGGCCGGCACAGCCAATCCGCTTTTTATGCTGGATGAGATCGACAAGTTGTACTCAGACTTCCGCGGCGATCCCGCCTCAGCCATGCTTGAGGTGCTTGACCCGGAACAGAACTACGCTTTTAGCGATCACTACCTCGAACTGCCCTTTGACCTTTCCAAGGTCATGTTCGTGACGACTGCCAATTCACTTTCCACGATTCCCGCGCCATTGCTTGACCGCATGGAAGTGATCGAGTTTCCGGGCTACATCGAAGAAGAAAAAGTGGAAATTGCCAACCGCTACCTCATCCCCCGTCAATTGGAAGAGAACGGCATCGAGGAACTCGGGCTGACGTTTGAACCTGCCGCCTTACAGCGCATCATCCGTGAATATACCTATGAAGCTGGCGTGCGCGGATTGGAACGCGAACTCGGACGAATCTGCCGCAAAGTGGCGCGCATGAAGGCGGAAGGGAAGAAGTACCCCGCATCCATTGCGGCCGAAATGATCGAAAAATTACTTGGTCCCCAACAGGTCTTCCCATCCGAAGCCGAGCGGACAGATGAAGTGGGCGTTGCCACCAGCCTCGCATGGACGGAGAACGGCGGCGAGATCATGCCCGTGGAAGTTGCCATCATTGAGGGCAAGGGCGGGATGCAGATGACAGGTCAGATGGGCGAGGTGATGCAGGAATCAGGTCAGGCTGCGCTGACCTACATCAAATCCCGCGCGGCGGCGTTGAAAATAGACATGGATGTCTTTGAACGTCTGGATATTCACGTCCACATGCCGGAAGGCGGTATCCCGAAAGACGGTCCGTCTGCTGGAATTACAATGGCGACAGCTATCGTCTCCGCATTGACGGGGCGACCTGTTCATCGTCACGTTGGCATGACCGGTGAAATCACCCTGCGCGGACGTGTGCTCCCAATTGGCGGCGTGCGTGAGAAAGTCCTTGCCGCGCATCGTGCCGGGCTGAAAACTGTTCTGCTGCCCGAAAAGAATCTCAAAGATTTGGTGGATCTGCCAAAAACCGCAAAATCTGAATTAAAGATCATCCCTGTCAAACACATGGACGATGTTCTGTCCATCGCACTTTCGGAAAAGGCCGCGATTGAACCGCCGCGTCCAAGAAAACGTAACGAAGAACAGAGTGAAGATTAATATAAAAAAGAACCAATGTGAAGGCATTGGTTCTTTTTTATTACCTGGAAACTCTGCGTTAAAATTTCATTTTAGAATGAAAACAAAATGTCATTTTTACGCTTTCCATATAAAATTGTCCTGCCATGAACTTATTCTCAACTCCCCTCAAAGATAAAGTCGTTCTTATTACTGGCGCGTCTTCCGGCTTTGGCGAAGACGCCGCCTGGTTCTTTGCCGCGGAAGGATGCAAACTTGTACTTGCCGCCCGCCGTATCGACCGCCTGCAGACCCTTGCCGCCCGCATTCAGGATGAAGGCGGTGAAGCCATCGCCATTCCCATGGATATCACCAATGCCGATGATATTGAAAACATGGCGCAATCGGCTGTGGCTTT
>JAEURE010000264.1 GCA_016789485.1 Anaerolineales bacterium
AAAAAGGGGATCTGCTCATAAGCCTGGGTGACGAATCAGATACAAATTACGCTGCCGCCCAAGTTGAATTAGCCAGCGCACAACAGGCATGGGACAACCTGATAAATTCACGAGGAACCGATTTCGCCCAAGCCGTCATTGACCTGAAGGACGCACAGGAAGCCAGAGAACGGGCGTATCAATATCTTGTGTACCTGCAAAACGATAAGCGCATCCCTCAAACAGAATCGCGCAGGGTTTTGACCAATACGCCTTTTGGCTACAATTACGAAATAAAAACCAAAAGCTTTACAGGCCCTGCTCCAGCAGATTGGATCGTGGAAGCCAAAAACGACCTGGCTTTGAAAGAAGCTCTGTTGGAAAAAGCGCAGCTGGCTTACGACCGTCTAAAGGATGGCCCGGATGCGGATCAATTGCCCTTGCTCGAAGCGCGGCTCATGGCGGCAAAAGCGGAAGTGGCGGCTTTCTCGATCACTGCTCCATTTGACGGCATTGTTGCCGACTTGAACGCAAAAACAGGCGATTCGATCACCGCCGGAGAAGTTGCAGTAACAATCGCCGACACTTCCAACTGGATGGTTTTGACCACAGACCTTACTGAGATCGACGTAGTCAACATCGCAGAGGGACAACCTGTCACCGTCAAACTGGATGCCCTGCCCGGTGTGGAACTGAAAGGCAAAGTGCTTTCCATTGGACAAAGTTACACCGTCAACCAGGGTGATGTGGTTTACGAAGTCACCATCCTGCTGACAGACAAAGATGCCGCTATGCGCTGGGGCATGACCGCCGTGGTTACCTTCGAATAAAAAGCAAGTCATGGAAATATAAAAGCGCTGAGAATCTATTTACCGACCCTTTGAAACTCAGCACCTCCACCGCAAAAGAAAGAGATCATCATGGCTATATCATTTTTCAAACCAAAGACGGATGACGAGCAAGTTGAAGACCGTCCCATCATCGACCTGCGCGAGGTCAACAAATATTACAAGACTGCCGTCGGCGATTATCACGCGCTGGAGGGTGTGGACTTGCAGATCAACGCGGGCGAGTTCGTCAGCATTATCGGTAAATCAGGCAGCGGTAAAACGACTCTGCTTAATATGATCACAGGCATCGACCGCCCAACCACTGGCGAAGTGTGGGTCAACGGGACAGGTGTGCATAAGCTGAACGAAAACCAAATGGCACGCTGGCGCGGAAAGAATCTTGGCATCGTCTTTCAATTCTTTCAACTATTGCCGATGATCTCGGTCATCGAAAACATCATGCTGCCGATGGACTTCTGCCGCACATATCCGATCAACGAACGCCGCCAGCGAGCCCTGGATCTGCTCGAACTGGTTGAGCTGGCTGACCACGCTCACAAACTCCCAACCGCTTTGTCTGGCGGGCAGCAGCAGCGTGTGGCCATTGCCCGCGCGCTCGCGAACGATCCGCCCGTCATTATCGCGGATGAGCCGACCGGCAATCTCGACTCAAAAACAGCCGAATCAGTCTTTGCCCTTTTCAATGATCTTGTTGCAAAAGGCAAAACCATCATCATCGTCACGCACGACAGCGGCCTGGCAAAACGCACACACCGCACCGCGCTCATCGCAGACGGTGAAATCGTCAACGAGTATGTAGCCAAGGTCATGCCCACATTGAACCCGAGTCAATTACTGCAAGCAACAAAGACTGCAAAGAATCTCACCTATGAAGCAGGTGCCATGATCCTTGCGGAAGGCACGAATGCAGATACGTTTTACATCGTCTCCAAGGGGACGGTGGAAGTGATCCTGCCGCGCCCCAACCAATCGGATGTGATCGCGCTTCAACTCGGACCTGGAAAATGCTTCGGCGAAATGGAATTTTTCCACGAGAAAAAACATCGCGCATCCATCCGCGCCTCAGAGGCGGGACCGGTTGAGGTGCTTGCCATCGGGTATGACCAACTGTCAGAATTACTGAAGCAGTCTGAAGCGACGCAGGAAGCGCTGCGTCAGATGGCGAATAAACACAGCGGCGAGAATCTGTCGTGGAGGGGAGTATCCTCATGATCAGCAGCCGCTGGAAAAAAGTCTGGGCTGATTTTTGGAGCAACCGCGGACGAACTTTCCTGACCATCATTACCATTGCTGTCGGCGCATTTGCAGTTGGATTCAACAGCAACCTCGGCCTGTATATGAACGAAAGCATGGACAGCGATTATCTCTCCGCGAATCCATCGGAAGCGGAAGTGTACGCTTATCCAATGAACGATGATATGGTGAAAATGGCACGCGAAGTGCCCGGCGTGGATACGGCGGAAGGTTTTTCGTCTGTTGGTGCGCGCATCCTGCGCCCCGACGGAACATACGTGGATATTAACTTCACGGCCATTGAAGACCCGAGTCAGTTAACATTGAATACGCTGAAGCCGTCGCTTGGTGAGTCGGTCATCCCAACCTATGGCGAAAAGCAGACCATCCTGGACTCCAGCGCAATGTCCCTTGGATACAAAGCGGGCGATACGATAATTCTGGAGTTGGCGAACGGGAAAAAGCGCGAAATCACCTTTAATGGATACATGCACGCCGTAACCGGCTTCCCTTACAACCTGGCGAACACAGTCAATGGGTATGTGACGCCAAAAACCCTGGAATGGCTTGGCGGCAACACAGACAATTACGAGCAGCTGTCGATCAGTGTCACTGAAAAGCAAACAGATGCTGAGCATGTAACCGCTGTGGCGCAAGCCGTGGCTGACCGCATGGAACGCGCAGGCGCGACGGTATACTTTGTAAGCGTGTACCAGCCCGGGCATCATTTTGCGTACAGCATTACACAGGGCGTGTTCTTTGTGCTTGGCGTTCTGGGTTATCTCACAGTGCTGTTGAGCGGCTTTCTGATCGTCAACACTATAACTGCCCTGATGACCCAACACACAAGACAGATCGGCATCATGAAAGCAACCGGCGGAAGCACTGTGCAAATCTTCGGCATGTACCTGGTGTTGATCCTTGCCTTTGGAATTGGCTCCTTGTTAATTGCCGTCCCGCTGGGAAACATGGCCGCGTCCACCATCGGCGGCGGCATGGCGCAGTGGTTGAATTTTCACGTCAGCCCATACAAGGGATACACATCGACTCTTGTCCAGCAGATCCTTGTTGCTGTGGTCGTTCCATTAATAGCGGCGGTGTTTCCAATTTACAACAGCGTGAAGGTCACAGTCCGTGAGGCGTTGAGCGATTACGGCCTTGGCGGCAACGCCAAACCAAAAGACGACTCGGTCAATAAAAACTCCGTGCTGATTCCCCGCCCCATTCGCATCTCATTGCGGAATACTTTCAGGCGCAAAGCAAGGCTGAGCATTACCCTGTTCACTTTGGTACTTGGCGGCGCCGTCTTCATCGGCGTGTACAACCTGTGGGCATCTTTCGATAAAGTGATGGTTGATATCCAGGGTTATTTTCTTGCGGACATCAACATCGCCTTTGACCGCGGCTATCGCTATGACAAGGTCGCCAATATCGCCATGAGCATCCCAGGCGTGGAAGGTGCCGAAGGCTGGCTTGAATACACAGGAACACTTAACATGGGCGATAAGGATGCCGGCACCCAAATCCTTTTTGTGGCGCCGCCTTCGACATCCAAATTGATCGACCCGATCATCACTTCCGGGCGCTGGCTGCAGCCGGGCGACGAAAATGCGATCGTCATCGGCAACCATCTCTTGCAGATCTTCCCTGACTTGAAAGTGGGAGATTGGCTGAGCATTGAGACGAACGGCAAGGATACAAACTGGCAGATCGTCGGCACATACAGCATCACGGGCAATGTCAGCCCGCCCCTGTTGTATGTCAACTATGAATACCTGAGCATGCTGGTCGGCGAGCCTGAGATGGCATATTCCCTGCGCATCATCACCTCACAGCATGATGCGTCCACTCAAAGACAGATCAATGACCAGATTCAGGCTGCCTTTGAAGAAGATGGGATTCAGATCCGCTCCACGCAATTGGGTAACGAATTTATTGAAAGCCAAAAATCACAAACGGATATCCTTGTCTACTTTAT
>JAEURE010000265.1 GCA_016789485.1 Anaerolineales bacterium
CCAAAATCATTTTCGCTTTGCCATATTCCTCAGACGAAGAACGGATTTCGGGTAGCATCGATCGTGGGATTTCCAACAACTGTAAAAGTTCGTCATCCCAATCGAGAGAATTCAGATCCATCAACAAAGTGCGGGATGCGTTGGTCACATCGGTAACATGCGCACCCGTCAAATTCCAAATGACCCAGGTGTCCATATTGCCGAACATCAACTCCCCTTTTTCGGCTTTGGCACGCGCGCCTTCCACGTTATCCAAAATCCATTTTATTTTGGGGCCAGAAAAGTACGTAGCAAGCGGCAGACCTGTCTTCGAACGCAGTCTGTCCTGCCCGCCGTTTTTGGCGAGTTCATTACAGATTGCATCTGTCCGCGTATCCTGCCATACAATGGCATTGTAAATTGGCAAGCCCGTTTCCCTATCCCAAACGAGGGTTGTCTCGCGCTGATTTGTCACGCCGATGGAAGCAATATCCGCAACAGGACATTTTGCTTTTGCCAATGCGCCTTTCATCACTTCCTGAGTCCGCGCCCAAATTTCAAGCGCATTATGCTCCACCCAGCCAGGCTTGGGATATATTTGCTCATGTTCCTTCTGATCAACAGCAATGACATTTCCCCCGTGGTCAAAAATAATACAACGAGTGCTGGTCGTACCCTGGTCAATTGCAGCGACATAGTTGGGCATAAAAAAACCTCCTGAGATAACCTGCATCTTAATTGTAAAACAAAACAGCGATTGGAACCAATCGCTGTTGCAGTCTAACTCTCGGATATTTCCACAAACTTTACATCGGGGTTTTTCTCGGCAAAATATTTCAGAAAGAAGGGAGTGCTGAAGAGCGCGACCCAGCCCTCTCGTGAGTCACGAGCGATAATGACTTCACTGCGATTTGGCAATGCTTCAATAGCCTTGTCCGTTCCTTTGATCCAGCGTATGAGCACATGGGGCAATCTTTCCAATTCGGTAGGGACGTTGTACTCCGCTTTCAAGCGTGCCTGCACCACATCAAATTGTAATTGACCGACAACTGCCAGAATCGGTTCGCGCTTGAATGCGTTGATATTGTACATCACCTGCACGGCGCCTTCACTTTCCAGCTGCGAAAGTCCCTTTGCAAATTGCTTCTGCTTGTTCAAATCCATATTTCGCAGCAGGGCAAAATGCTCAGGCTGAAAACGCGGAATTGAGGCAAAACGGACAGGCGTCCCTTCACAGAGAGAATCGCCGCTTGCAAAATCACCATTGTTGGGAATCCCCAACACATCCCCTGCAAAGGCTTCGTCGATGATCTCGCGCTCATTCGCAAATGGTTTGTATGGACGCAATAACCTCCTCATCTTTCCACTTTGTGCGTGTACAAGATCCATGCCACGTTCGAAGCGCCCGGAACAAATTCTTAAAAATGCCACGCTGTCGCGATGCTTGGGATTCATGTTGGCTTGAATTTTGAAAACAAAGCCTGAAAATTCAGGGGTCTGTGGAATGATTTCTCCTGCGTCACTTAAATAAGGCTGTGGGACGGGAGCATATTTCACAAAAGAATCCAAAAATAGACGCACACCAAAGTTCGTCACCGCACTGCCAAAGAAAACGGGGGTCTGTTCTTCCTTCAAGACTTTTTCATGGTCAAAAACAACGCCCACCTCATCCAATAGATGAATGCTTTCGGTCAATTCCTTGTGGCGGGTTTCGTTCAAGATATTATTCTTGACCATGTCTTCCAATGGCATGAAAATTTCAGGAGCCATACGTTCATTGCGTTCGGTACGTTCAAATAGATACACGCCTTTGGCTTCGCGGTCATACACACCCTGAAAGCTCGGTCCATCCCCCACAGGCCAGTTCATCGGGACAGGTTCCATCCCCAATACTTTCTTGATCTCATCCAGCAGGTCCAGCGGTTCGCGCGCGGGTCTGTCCATTTTATTGATGAAAGTAAAAATCGGGATTCCACGCTTGCGGCAAACCTCAAATAATTTCAGGGTTTGTGGCTCGATGCCCTTCGCCGCATCCATCACCATAACTGCGCAATCCACTGCGGACAGAGTCCGATACGTGTCTTCGGAAAAATCCTGATGCCCGGGCGTATCCAGCAAGTTAACAATATAGTCCCGGTAGGGAAATTGCAGGATCGTGGATGTGATCGATATCCCGCGTTCGCGCTCCATCTCCATCCAGTCGGACGTGGTGGCCCGCTGATTCTTGCGGGCACGCACGTTTCCCGCCAGTTCGATGGCATTTCCGTACAACAACAGTTTTTCAGTTAATGTGGTCTTCCCCGCATCCGGGTGAGAGATAATAGCAAAAGTACGGCGGGCGGCAATTGCCTCGCTTAAAGGTGTCTTATGAATGGAATTAACGTTTGAAATTGCGTCTTGCATTTTTTCTCCAGAAGCCAACAAAGGCCGTACATTTTAACATGGTTTTCTGGAATAAAAACAGTCCCCGCCAGATTCGCAGGGACTGCATATTTATAAATCAGTTCTATTTCTTTACGGCTTTGCGAACTGCGGGCTTTCTGGTCTTTTTCACAGGGGCAGCTTCCACGATAGCAGGTACATGTTCTTCCTCTTCTTCATCCTTTATATCATTAAGGAAATTGTAAACCAAAACAGCCAGCGTAGCACCGATCAACGGGCCAAACAAATAGATCACGTAAGTGTAAACGTTTGAAAAGCTCGGTCCAACAAAAATGGCTGGTCCAAAGGTACGTGCAGGGTTCAGGGATGCTCCTGTGAGAGCGCCGCCTCCCAAAACAGCTACTGCCAAGGTGGTGCCGGTCACCCAGCCGGCGAACTTGCCACCGTTGCCAACTGCTGCCGTATTAAGGATCGTGTTTACGAGGAAGAAGGTCAAGATCGCTTCCACAACCATTGCAAGAACTGGCTGTTTATCTGTCAATAAACCAGTTGTCGCGCCGCCTTCCAGGGTACCTCCGAGCAAAACTGCAATAGTTTGCAACAGCCAGGCCGCCAAAATCGCGCCTAAAAATTGAGCAATCCAATAGAAAATAGCCTGACCCCACTTCAAAGTTTGATTCAATAAAAACGCAAAAGTTACAGCCGGGTTCAGATGCGCACCCGAGATATGTCCATAGGCATAGGCAAATACTGCCAGTGTAAAACCATACGCGAGGGCAGCAGCAATTGGCGCTGCGCCCACCATCCCAGCACCGGCTGCAATGAACACCAGGGCAAATGTGCCAATAAATTCAGCAACGAACACTTTCGAATTAAACATTTTTTCTCCAATCGAACGATTTTTTAGATATAACCCCTTGAGAAGTGATACGCTACGAGGATTCAAACTGCTACTTGTAAAAAGCGGTTATCTGATAAGAAACAGATAACCGCTTTCTTATGAAGTTATATCTTAAGGATTATGCTTTTCATACCACGCGATTAAGCAATGTCGAAACGGTCGAGGTTCATGACCTTATTCCAGGCGGCGATGAAATCGCGCACGAACTTTTCCTTGTTGTCGTCCTGAGCATAAACCTCGGCAAGGGCACGCAACTGCGAGTTGGAGCCGAAGACCAGATCCACGCGAGTACCGGTCCACTTGACGTTGCCGGTCTTGCGGTCGTGGGCATTAAAGATGTCAGCGGTTTCCGAAGTGGGATGCCAGACAACGCCCATGTCGGTCAGGTTGACAAAGAAGTCGTTGGTCAATTTGCCGGGTTGTTTGGTGAACACGCCATGCTGTGCCCCGCCAACGTTGGTGTCAAGCACACGCAAGCCACCGACGAGCACGGTCATTTCAGGTGCGCTCAGAGTCAGCAGTTGTGCCTTGTCCACCAGCATCTCTTCAGCAGAGATGGTGAAGGTCGTCTTTTGGTAATTGCGGAAGCCGTCCGCTTCGGGTTCAAGCACGGCGAACGATTCCACGTCGGTCTGGTCTTGTGTAGCGTCGGCGCGGCCTGGTGTGAAGGGAACCTCGACGGCATGACCAGCCGCCTTTGCAGCAGCTTCTACTGCCGCACAACCACCGAGCACGATCAGGTCGGCCATGGAAACCTTCTTGCCCTTCTTCTGGGC
>JAEURE010000266.1 GCA_016789485.1 Anaerolineales bacterium
AGGTGACCTTGAGCAGCAGGACGTAGATCACTTCCAGGACTGCGGCTGCGATGAGGATAATGACGACGAACGGGCTGAGAATGTACGCGCCGACCAATGCGACAACAAACCAGCTTATGAACCAGAGAAATCCGCTTTTATAAGGCAGCACATTTTGCGCGAGCGGATAGCGCAAGTCAGACGCTTCAACGGAATATCCGGCGTTGATACCGCCCGCGAATTTTTCCTTGTCCACTGCAATGCCGACAAGGTCGTTGAGCGCGTAGATGGCAGTATAGGCGGCGAAGGCGGTGATGATGGAGAGGACAATCGTCCAAAATGGGGGGAAGGCTCCCAGCCATAACAGAGCGACGAAGCCTGGCATGGCGAGGTCTAACACTCCGTGCGTGGTGCGAGAAAGGGCAAAGAATCGTTTCATTGATAAACTCCAGGTATCATGTCATTGCAAGGTTGGTATTCTTCCAATCAACGGGCTCTACGCCCTGCTGAAATGCGCCATGTAATTGACATCTTCTTTATTGTGGGCAACTTTGAATTTGCGGGTGAAGGGATTGTACATCAGGCTGGCGAGGCGTTCGAATTGCAAGCCCACTTCCTTGTTCCAAGCTTTCAACTCGGCAGGGCGGATCAACTTTGAGTAGGTATGCGTGCCGCGCGGCAGGAGACGCAAGATATATTCGCCGCCGATGATGGCAAACAAAAACGCTTTCGGTGTGCGGTTGATGGTGGAGAAGAATGCCTGCCCGCCCGGTTTGAGTGCTTTGGCGCATGCAGCGATCACCTTTCCTGGCTCTGGCACATGCTCCAGCATTTCCATACAGGCGACGGCATCGAAGGTTCCGGCGTGTTTATCAGCGACATCCTGCACACTTTCGTAGCGATAATCGATCTGGAGATTTTGACTCTGCGCGTGTTTCTTCGCGACTTCGATAGACGCTTCGGACAAGTCCAAGCCTGTCACTTGTGCCCCGGCTTTTGTCAACGCCTCAGAAAGGATTCCGCCACCGCAGCCCACGTCGAGAATTTTCGGGTTGGGCGGTAGTTTTTCCATGATGAAGTGAGTCCGCAAGGGGTTGATGACGTGCAGCGTGCCCATCTCACCCTTGAGGTCCCACCAGATTTGCGATACATTGTCGAACTTTTCGATTTCCTTTTTGTCGGCGTTTTCAAATGATTTCATGATTGACGGTCATCCATTCCTGTAAAATTTCCACAGCAGATTCGATCTCGTCTGCGTGAATGTCGTTGAGAAAGACACAGCCGCCGATTCCATGCGGCATGGGGACGCGCTGGAGTCCATTGCGGTGGTAGGTACGTTCGGTTAGCGAAGCGAGGAGCAGCCCCGGGTCCAGGATCGAGGCGTCTAGTTTGAAGCCGAGGGATTCTATTAAGTGAAAAATCCTTCGGGTTTCATCGTCGGTTAGGAGGTTTCGTCTGCGGGCGATCAGGGTCGAGAGGAGAATATCCAACAGGACGGCTTCGCCGTGCAGGAGATGTGCTTCGTGACGCGTTTCGAGCCCATAACTGAAGGTGTGACCGAAATCCACTTTGCGGGCGAGGTCTTCTTCGAAGAGATTCGGTTCGAGTTCCTCAAGCATCCCGGCGATGGCGCGGTCAAGCAAGACGACACTTTCTTCATTTTGAAAATGTTCGTTCACGCCTTGCGCGCCGTGCGTTTCGAGCAGATCGAAGAGTGGCGCATCCTTAATGACGGCCAGTTTGATGATTTCGCACATGCCATTGAGGATGTGGCGGCGCGGCAATGTTTTGAGGAAGGCTTTGTCGAGCAGGACGGCTTGAGGTGCGTGGAAGGAGCCAAGGCGGTTCTTGTTGCTGTTGAAGTTGATGCCAGTTTTGATTCCGATGGAGGCATCTACGTAGCCCATGAGGGTGGTTGGAACTTTGACGTATGGCACGCCGCGTCGATAACTTGCAGCGACGAATCCGACCAAGTCGGTGAGGACCCCGCCGCCGATGGCGATGATCGGTTCATCGCGGCGATGGATGGGGAAGCAGTCCAGTTCGCGGGCGAGTGCGAGATAATGGTCGAAGGTCTTGTTCTCTTCATCGCCGGGGAAGACAACGATCTTCGCTTCGACATGATGGTGCGCGAAGTACTCACGGATGGCTTTGGCGTGATATTTTTCTACATTCGCATCCACAACCACAAAGCGGCGCGCATCTTCGATCTTGCCAACGGAGAGCAATGCCCAGTTTTGCGGATGAAACAAGTTGGCGGTGTTGATGACCTCATATTCAATGGTATGTTGAAACGTGACTTTGCGTGTGCTCATGATTTCTGTCTGTAATTTGTTTGCAGTCGGCGCTATTACGCTATGGAGGCGTAGCGATCTACCACATCGAATTAAACGATCTGCCTCCAATTTGATTTTGATTCCAGAATACGGCGGGCAAGCGCCTGCGCAAGTTCGAGACTATGATTCTTGTAATTGCCGCACTGTTCGATGTTGGCGTACGGCACTTCGCTGGCAGTCAGAATATCGTTCAGGATTTTTTCGTACACATCCATGATAGTGTCTGCGCGTCCTTCATTGAAGAGGATCAGGTAGAAGCCGGTTTGGCATCCCATCAAGCCGATGGAGATGAAATTCTGCGGCATGTATTTTTGGAATCCCCACAGCAAAAAATGCTCGAAGGAGTGCATTTCGGTGGTGGATAGGAAAACAGAGTTGGGCAGATTGATTCGCAAATCCACCGAATAGACCACGTCGCCGCCCGCGCCGGGTTTGGCGCTTCGCAGTTTGACGTGGGGGGCTTTCAGCAAACGGTGATCCAGTTCGCCGACAGTGGCGGGTTCCCAGCCGAGTTGGGTAACGTCTAACATGACTCTCTCCTCTGAATTGAGGTGACAGTCACCTCGAGGTGACTGTCACCTGTTTTACACAAACTGCGAAAGATGCTTGTAACTACCCGCCAGCGCCTTTTCCCAGGAGGCGACGTGGTGATAGAGTTCCACCGAGGCATAGCCGGAGAAGCCATTTTCGCGCAGTGCCTTGAAAGTGGCTGCAAAGTCCATCGTCCCTTCGCCGGGGATTTCGTGGAAGTGAACGATACCGGTCAGCGTGTTCGCAACCATTTTGTCCATGAGCAATTTGCCATTCTTGTCTTTTGTGCTTCGCAAATAAATAATGATCGGGCGGGCGCGTTCGAGCACGTCGTAACTCAAACCGGGCACAGATATGAGATAGACGAAGATTTCACTCTCGAAGGGAGAGTGTCCCGCGTATAGGCTGTTATAGTCCACGAAAGCGGGCGGGGCAGAGATATTCACCGAGCCGAGGATTGATTCGATACGCTTCATCTGTTTCGCGCCGGGCATTTCATCGTGGAAATAGATCGGGTGATCGGGATCCACTAAAAGATAATCAGCGGTTTCGGGGAAGTAAATCAGATACTTGGCAAAATTCAAATCCATCTTAAGTCCGTCCGCCCACTTGACGAGTTTCAGATTATAGCCTTCCTGTGAATCAGAAACGTGCAGGAAGCGTGCGTGCGGAGCGGCTTTGCCCAACGCTTCGAGATAATTTGTCTCAGAGCAGTAATTGTGATTCAAATCGAGATGCAGTTGGAAGCGTTTCGTACCGACTTCGTCCACAAGGCTCAAGCCTTGATCGAGCGTTTCGATGTACATGCCTGGTTCAGGTTCGATCAGAAGCGTGATGTCTTCGTCTTCACGCAGTTCTTTCAGGCATTGATGGACGCTGTCCACGAGCAGTTCGCGCGGGTTGACCGACGGGTTGCAGACGTGCTCGTCGCGGATGAATCCACTTCCAAATGAGACAAGGGGGACGCCCAATGCCCGGGCAACGTGGATTCCACGTCGGACGAGATCGATGCGCCGCTTTCGTCCCGCGAGATCTGGACTCATCAACGACGGTTCGTGCGGACGCTGGGGCGTGAAGAAATGCGAAGCGGTCGAGATGCAGGCGGCGGTGACTTCCAGTGAAGCGAGTTTCTTTTTGATTGCCGCAAGATAGTCGTCGGTGATGTCGAAGGGGTTGAACTGGTCGCGGTG
>JAEURE010000267.1 GCA_016789485.1 Anaerolineales bacterium
ATCACTAAGGTATCTTCCGGCGAAAGCTGTACTGCCAAATCCTGGTCTTGATGCGCGGACTCAAGATCGCCAAGCCTGAAATGTGCCAGCGATCGGACGAGATAAAAAAGCGGCATTCGTCCCTGAAACGAAACAGCTTTGTTCAATTCGTCAAGCGCGGATCGATATTCCTTGCGTTCCAGCAGAATCGAAGCACGGTCAAAATATGGGACCGCCCAATGCGGATTGATATTTTGCACACGAGAGAATAGATCCATTGCGGCATCGTAATTTTTCTCAAGCACATATACTTCGCCCCGCAATTCCAAAGCAAACGGATGATTCGGTTCAAGCTTCAAGGCGCGCTCAATGTCTGCTACAGCGCGCTCTTTTTGTCCCATCAACAAGTAACAACTGGCGCGGGCAAGATAATTAGTGATGGGATGGACAGGTTCATTTTCAATTTCGCGGGTAAAGATCTGCACAGCGCGTTCGTAATCGCCCAACAGATAATAATAGCCTGCCCGCTTGAAAAGAAAATTTACACCCAGGTTGACCCTGCGAAGCAAACTTCGATTCAATGAGCTGAGAGCAAGAGCAATGATGACACAAAAAATGAGCAAAATATAATCACGGGTAATGACACCCAAAAGAATCAGAGCAAACAGAAATGGAGCGCTGACAACAAGGGTGATCCAATCCGCGTTGGATTTACCAAAGAACATTTCCATCAATGCATGAAGGATGTTCCCACCATCCAAAGGATAGACGGGCAGCAAATTAAAGACAACCAGGATCACATTCAAAAAGGCGAGGGAGAAAGCCAAATTGGCAAAGGTTTGCACCCAAAGAAACATTTCCGGGTTGGAAGAATACGGTATGAAAAATAAATAAAGAAGAAGATAAGCAGCGACGCACAGGAACGCCAGAAACATGTTGACCAACGGCCCCGCCGCGGCAACAAAAAGATTACTGGCGGGTTTTTCGGGTTTATAGGCAAGGTTGGTCAATCCGCCTAGTATCCAGATAAAAACACTTTTTACCTGCACGCCGACAAACTGTGCGGCAAAGGTATGACCAAGCTCGTGCAGGAAAATAAAAAGAAGAAAACCGCCCACCCACAACAACGCTTCCACCGCTCCGCGAATATCCGTTGGTTTGAACAAATAATATGCGATTGGGATGCTAAACAACAAGGAAAAATGCAGGCGAATATCCACCCCTCGCAGACGTCCCGCCGACCATGACCAACCTAAAATTTTCATCATCTAATTTCGCATCGAACGTAGTTTTTACTTGCGCCCAAAATCCGCAGGATTTTCGCCCCACAGATTGGTATCCCATTTAATCAATTTATCTTCAGGCAGTTCATTCTCTGCAAGCCAGTTCTCAGCGCTATGGATGATGGCAAACAGTACTGCATTCTTCGGCGTACGCTTTAGTTTCGTCTTACAAACACCCGTGTTGACCCACAAAATAGCATTCTCTGAATCGGAATAGACAGGGACGTGCATATTATGTTTCGCCTGCCAGGTAAGCGCATGAACAATAGCCAGAAATTCTCCAACATTATTTGTCCCGTCGGAGTATGGACCCGCGTGGAATATTTCTTCACTGGTTTCCGTATTTACGCCGCGATACTCCAATGTACCAGGCGCGCCGCTGCAAGCCGCATCCACGCAGATGGATGGGAGCAGGGGTTGCATGCTGGCTGTTCTCCATTTTCCACTGGAATATGGCTTTCCTTTATAATCATCATAGTTCGCAAGATACGCAGCCTCTGCATCAATTTCGTTTTCGAAAGCCTTGTATTGCGCGCCGACAAAACCCTTCACCTGCTTTTCACACTCCGCCCAGGTGGTGAAGATACCCGTCTTGCGTCCTTTCCAAACCACGTAATATTTCTGCTTTGGCATACGTCAATTTTACATCAATTCATTGCACCGCCATCTGACCGGCACTTTCCGATGCAACAATTTTTGTCTTGACAAAAAAATTTATTCACGTAAAATACGCCAACTCTTCACATGAACACTTTTAACTTTTGCTTGTGTCTATGGCGGGGTTCGTAACCACTACCTAAGACACATCCGCATCAACAAGCAGTCAACGACTTAGGACAGTGGAACGCCCCCCGCGCGGAAATATATTTGCGCAGGACAGTTTGCTGTCCCTTTGTTTTTATGTTGGCTGCTTTTTTGTTACCATAAACTTTAATATGAAAAGGAAATCTTAGTCATGTCGTACGCTCACCCCGAATATCTTGTTGACACCGAATGGGTCGCCAAACATTTGGATGATCCCAACATCCGCATCATTGAATCAGATGAAGACCCGTTGCTGTATGCCATCGGCCACATTCCGGGCTCGGCACAGGTGGATTGGTTCAGCACGCTGCAACATCCATTGCGCCGCGATTTCCTCACGAAGGAACAGTTTGAAGAAGTCGCATCCAGCCTTGGCATTACAAACGACACTACTGTGGTTTTTTATGGCGACAAGTCCAACTGGTTCGCATGCTACGCGCTCTGGCTCTTCCAATATTACGGTCACCAGAATGTAAAAATCATGAACGGCGGGCGCACCAAATGGGAGCAGGAGAAACGCCCGCTTGTGAAGGAGATTCCTTCGTTTTCCCGAACAACTTACAGCGCGAAAGAGGCGGATAAGTCCATTCGCGCATTCCGCGACGATGTCTTCAAGCAGCTTGAAGAGAAGAAACCGCTGGTGGATGTCCGCTCCCCGAAGGAATATTCCGGTGAATTGACTCACATGCCGAATTATCCACAGGAAGGTGCGACTCGCGCCGGGCACATCCCCACTGCTGTGAGCATTCCCTGGGCGCAGGCAGTCAATGAAGCGGATGCAACGTTCAAGACTCCCGAGGAACTGCGTGCCCTCTACGAAGGAAAGAATATCAAAGCTGACGGAGAGATCATTGCGTACTGCCGCATTGGTGAACGCTCTTCGCTGACATGGTTCGTGTTAAAGTATCTGCTCGGCTACCCTACGGTCAAGAACTATGATGGTTCCTGGACGGAATGGGGCAACCTCGTGGATGCGCCAATAGAAAAATAAAATATGTCCCTGCCCCAAAAACTTCAAGAGATCGTTGATGATATTGCGAGCATGTCCCGCGAAGAAAAACTCGAAACACTGATCAGTTACGCCGAGTCTTTCCCTGAACTTCCTGAGCGGTACAAAAATGAACGCAATCAAATGGAAGCCGTGCCGGAATGCATGACACCTGTTTTTCTGATCGCCGAAAAGCAGGATGACGGTGGTTTGATCTTCCACTTTGACATTCCCCCTCAATCCCCCACCGTGCGCGGACTTGCTTCCATCCTGGCTTCCGGGTTGAACGGCTGCAAGCCTGAAGAAGTTCTTTCCGTCCCCGCTGATTTCTATACTCAGATGAAGTTGGAGGAGGCAGTTTCAGGTCAGCGCATCAATGGCTTTCGAGGGGTATTAGCTCACATGAAGCAAGTTGCCGTAAAAGCGATGAATGCATAGTAAAAAAGACGCCCACAGTGAAAATGTGGGCGTCTTTTTATTTTATTTTATTTTACTTTTCCTCGTCCCAACCCTGTTCTTCCACCGACATAAAAATATCTGTCGCAGAGATCAGGCCTATCAATGCGCCGCCCTCATCAGCCACCGGCAGGTGATGTATCTTATATTTCTGCATGACCTGTGAACATTCCATCAAGGTCCAATCTGCGCGGCCGGTGATGATGGGACCAGACATGATCTCGCGCACAGTTGTTTCTGCAGGGTTGCGGTCAACGGCAACGATCTTGTCGCGAACATCGGTTGTGGTGACAATTCCATAAGATGGATTCTTCTCGCTTATATCCACAACGACACTGTGGATATTACGGCGGCGCATCAACGTCATGGCGTATGAGACGCTTGAATCAGGATCCACTACGACAACGGGGCTGGACATCCAATCGCGAACTAGGTGTGGCATGAAATTCTCCTTTTATTTAATAAATAATTTT
>JAEURE010000268.1 GCA_016789485.1 Anaerolineales bacterium
CGCAAAACAACGCAGCGAGTCACCTTCGAGCTTTTCGTATAACTCACCTTCAACCGTCAAATCATCCAGTACATTTGCCAGTGAACTCATTATAATAAGCCTATGTTAACTGTCGTCATTCAAGCAGGCGGACAATCCTCCCGCATGGGCGAGGATAAGGCGCTCAAATCATTTTTGGGCAAACCTCTCATTCAACGCGTGATCGACAGGCTCGCTCCAATTGCCAATGAAATGATTGTAACGACAAACCGCCCGGATGAATATGGATTCCTTAACTTGCGCCTCGTGCCCGACTTAAAGCCTGGGCGCGGCGCCCTGGGCGGACTCTACACTGCCATCGCTTCTGCCACTTCTGATTTTGTAGCCGTTGCGGCTTGCGATATGCCTTTCGTGAGTCGAATATTTTTTGAAAGCGCACACAGGCTCATGGTCGAGGAAGAGGCGGATGTCGTCATTGCGAAAACAGACGAAGGATATGAACCCTTCCATGCTTTGTATCGCCGTGCAGCCTGCCTGCCCGCCATCGAAGCCGCAATTGACGCAGACCAATGGAAAGTCATTGCCTGGTTTCCGCAAGTCAAAGTGCGGACTCTGGGCGCTGAAGAAATAAAAGCCATTGACCCCTCGGGCTTGTGTTTTTGGAATCTAAACACCCCCGAAGAATTTAACCAGGCGGAAGAGAGAGTAAAAAAGACCACGCAATAAGCGTGGTCTTTTTTGGGACTAACGAACAATCAACACCGGGCACGGTGCATGAGCCACAACCTTTTGGCTCGTACTGCCCAATACCAGACCCGCCAGCCTGCCAAGCCCGCGCGAACCCATGATGATAATCTCGCTCTTGCGGACATTGGCGACATCGATGATGGCGGCGGCAGGATCGCCTTCAAGCAATTCGGTGTGGATCTCACAAGGGAGTTCTCCAATTTCCTTCAAGGCATTGGTGAGGACTTCCTCCGCATCCTTTTTGCGGCTGTCGATCGCGAACTGCAAATTGGGCTCTCCCAAATATATGGGAATGATATCGTACGAAACCACAACACGAAATTCTTTTGGCTTCATGCCTCGCGCCATCTCAGCGGCGATGCGTGCAGCATGAAGCGCGTGATCGGAACCATCTACTGCCAATAGAATTTTGTCAAACATATTGTCTCCTTTTGTGTGGTGTACAATTTAAGTATACATCCCCAATATCTGAATTTCATTAAAGGAGTCTTGCATGTCTCTAAATCTCGACCTTATTCGTCAGCAATTCCCGTCCTTGAATCGTCCTGACATTTTCTTTGATAATCCTGGCGGGACCCAGATTGCCCGGCCATCGCTTGACCGCATCAATCGCTACCTAATCGAGAGCAATGCCAATCATGAAGGCGCGTTTGCCACCAGCATTGCCTCAGACGCAGTCCTGGATGAAGCGCATCGTGCAATGGCTGATTTCTATAACGCAGCTTCGCCGGAAGAAATAGTATTTGGCAATAACATGACCACAATCACCCTTCATATCAGCCGCTCGATCTCGCGCGAGTGGAAGGAAGGCGATGAAATTGTGGTCACACGCCTCGATCACGATGCAAATGTCACTCCCTGGGTTTTAGCTGCCCAGGATCGCGGAGTAAAAGTCAACTGGGTGGATTTTGATGTCGAAGAAGGCACCCTCAATCTGGATGATTTACAAAAAGCGCTTGAACGAAAGCCCAAATTATTGGCGGTAGGTTACGCCTCGAATTCCCTGGGCACGATCAATCCGATCAAGAAGATCATTGATATGGCTCATGCGGCTGGAAGTTTGGTTTATATTGACGCTGTCCAATATGCTCCTCATGGTCCCATTGACGTTCAGAAACTGGACTGCGACTTCCTGATTTCCTCGGCTTATAAATTTTTCGGAACGCACGCAGGGATTTTGTACGGGAAACGCGATCTGCTGGAAAAATTATTCGCTTACAAAGTCCGCCCGGCAACGAACAAACTTCCAGGCAAGTTCGAGACTGGCACACAAAACCATGAAGGGATTGCAGGCGTTCTCGGTGCGGTTGAATACTTTGAATGGATCGGCAGGGAATTTGGAGGCGAGTTTACTGAAGGGCTGGCAGGAGAGAACTATCAAGACAGGCGCTTGGAGCTAAAAAAAGCCATGACTGCCATCCATGCTTATGAATATGAACTGGCGCGTTCGCTGCTTTCCACCCTCGTATCTGTTCCTGGACTTCGGCTTTACGGACTGGCTGATGTTCGCCGCCTGGACGAACGAGTTGCCACGTTCTCCTTCCGCATAAAGAATCTGCATCCGCGTGCTGTGGCTGAAAAACTGGCACAAGAGGGGATATATGTATGGGATGGGCATTACTACGCTATCAATGTATCCGAACGGCTTGGCGTGGAAGAACACGGCGGCATGGTACGCGTGGGGGCGGCACACTACAACACCCTGGATGAAGTCGCCCGCTTTGGCGAGGTGATGAAAAAAATCAGCGGAGAATAATCCGAATCAAAAGAGGAAAGACTTTCGTCTTTCCTCTTTTGATTCGGAAATGGTATTGATTACAGATCGCTCAGCCCCGGGAATTCCCTGCGCGCCACTTCCATGATCAATTTGCGGTGATCTTCTGATATCTCTATATATTCTGAATTTTCCCTGCGTGTGTCTCGGTTTTCCACCAGCAAAACGCTCGCATCACGGCTAAGCAAGATGGTATGCCAGGCATTGCGTTTGACGTTATATAACTTTCCACGTTCCATGGTTTGTGGAAATACACCCTCAACCTGCGCGCCATTCCCGCCCAGCAGCAACGTACCGCTGCCGTGCAGCAGTACAAAGACTTCATCTGTTTCGACGTGCCGCTCCATGGATGTAATGCGGTCAGGCTGTATCTCATCCAGATAACGCAGGATCGCCACACGCCAGGTTCCATAATCAACCAGCGGCTGGTAACCATTTCCATCGTAACTTTTAATTTCCAATAAAGAATCATTCATGGTCATTATTTCTTTTCTATGCAGCCGAATTGTGTTCGATGGCTCGTTGATACCATTTCGCGCTTGATTTGACAATGCGCTTTTGAGTCTTGTAATCCACGTAGACCAAACCAAAACGCTTCGAATATCCAAAGCCCCATTCAAAATTATCCATGAGCGACCAGGCAAAGTACCCTTTTACTGGAATCCCCGCCTCAATCGCTCTGTGGACCTGCTGCAAATGACGTTGGATGTACGATAAGCGTGCAGGGTCATCCACCTCGCCATCAGAATCAATTTCATCCACGAATGCCGCGCCATTTTCTGTAATATGTATGGCTGGAAAATCATAATCAAAATACAACCGCCCCAATATCTTGTACAGCCCTTCGGGAAAAACCTCCCAATCCATCTCGGTAATCTCATCCCCGCGAAAGACCGTTTGCGGGACATTTTCCGCATCACTTACCTCAGAGCGGACAATATTACGGGTGTAATAATTAACACCGACAAAATCCAAAGGCACCGCAATCGTCTCCAAATCGCCATCCTGAACGAAAGCCATATCCGTGCCATGAACCTTGACCGTGTCCTGCGGATATCCGCGTCCGACCAACGGGTCAAGGAACCAGCGATTGAGATATCCATCATCAGATGTGGCGGCAACTCGATCTGCAATACTGGGAGAAGCAGGATATTTCGGGGACAGATTCAAGGTAATGCCTACATTAGAGTCGCGGCTGTTACTACGAATGACAGGTACTGCCCTGCCATGCGCAAGCAGCAGATGATGAGAGGCAGCCAATGCTTCATTTAAATCCGTATGACCGGGCGCATGTCTTCCATCCTTGTAGCCCACGAATGCACTCACCCAAGGCTCATTAAGCGTGATCCAATTTTTAACACGGTCGCCCAACGCACGACTGACAACATCCGCATACTCAACAAAGGCATCCACAACCATTCGCGCGGGCCAGCCGCCCTTATCCTGCAATTTTTGCGGCAAATCCCAGTGATACAAGGT
>JAEURE010000269.1 GCA_016789485.1 Anaerolineales bacterium
ATTTGCAGATCCTTCATCGCAGAGAGATCAAGCACAATGCCGCTTTCGGTCGTGCTGTGACCCGCAGTGCTATGACCGCCACTACGGATCGCCAATTCAAATCCGTGTTCGCTTGCCAGTTTCACAAGTCTTGAGACATCGCCTGCATCCGCTACACGGATGATCGCTGACGGGCGACTGTCAATACCGCCGTAGAAAACTGTCCGTGCGGATTCGTAGCGAGGGTCATCTGGGGCGATGACTCTGCCATTGAAAAGCGCACGCAGGTCTGAGGTCGAGGGGGAAGCGTTGGTTTTATCCACTAAGGTTGATCGATTCGTAGTCATGTTAAAGTCTCCTAATTAAAAGTAAAGGTCAAACGGTTATTCATACCGTCCCGAAGGTTAGGTAAAGGATAGGTCTAAAGCAAAGAATCCTTCGGGACGTTTACACAAGAAGTTAATTTTTCAGGTATGCGCTGGTGAGCGAATGTTTCGCCTTCAATAATTCTTTGGGCGTTCCTTCGAACATAACCTTGCCGCCTTTGCTGCCGCCTTCGGGACCCATGTCTATGATCCAATCGGCATTCTTGATAACGTGCAAATTGTGCTCAATGACAACGACCGTGTTGCCCGTATCGACCAGACGGTCAATGACTTGCATGAGGTGACCAATATCGGACATGTGCAAGCCAGTAGTCGGCTCATCCATGATGTAGATACTGCCCTGCTTGTGCAATTCGCTGGCGAGTTTGATGCGCTGGCATTCACCGCCAGAAAGTGTACTCAGCGGCTGCCCAAGACTCAAATAGTCCAAACCTACATCGCTCATGGCTTGTAATTTTTTGACCACTTCCTTGAGCTCAAAATATTCGAGCGCATCTTGAACATTCATCGCCAGCACATCACTGATGGATTTGCCGTTGAGCTTGTATGCCAGCACTTCATCCTTGAAGCGTTTGCCACCGCAGACCTCGCAGGGGGATTTCACGCTATCAAAAAATGACAGCTCGGTATAAACGACACCCAATCCCTGACAGTTTTCACACGCACCCTTCGAGTTGAAACTGAACAGCGAAGCCTGCACCTTGTTCGCCGCAGCAAACGCCTTGCGGACATCGTCCAGAATGCCTGTGTATGTGGCGGGGTTGGAGCGGCTGTTGACTCCCACCGCAGATTGATCGATCACGATTGCATCGGGATGTTGGAGTTGGAAAACTTCATTGATGAGCGAACTTTTCCCAGAACCTGCCACGCCTGTGATGACGGTCAACACACCCGTTGGGATATTCACGCTGACATTTTGCAAATTGTTGACCTTCGCATTCTTGATCGGCAGTTTGCCTGTCGGTGTGCGGAACGATTCTTTCAGCGGGATGGATTGCTGCATGTGCCTGCCCGTGATCGTGTTCGCCTTGAGCAGGTTTGCATAACTGCCTTCGTAGACGATCTCACCTCCATGCGGACCTGCAAGCGGACCCACATCCACAACATGGTCTGCCACTTTGATCACATCGGGGTCATGTTCTACAACGATGACCGTGTTGCCCTTGTCACGCAGTTTCTGCAACAACTCGTTCATGCGATGCACATCCCGTGGATGCAAGCCAATGCTCGGCTCATCAAAGATGTATGTCACATCGGTCAGGCTGCTACCGAGGTGTTTGACCACCTTCACACGCTGTGACTCGCCGCCCGATAACGTATCTGTCTCGCGGTTGAGGCTGAGATATTCCAAGCCAATATCTACGAGGTCTCTCAAACGCTCAAGCAGCGCCTTGACCATCGGTGCTGCGGCAGGTGTTTTGATCTCTTTCACAACTTCGATCAATTCAGGGATTTCCATGCTCGTCAGGTCTGCAATGTTGTATCCATTGATCTTGCATTTCAGGACGGTCTGGTTCAACCGCGTACCATGACATTCAGAACACGGCCCCATCGTCATGTACGGTTCAATCGACTTCTGGGTTCGTTCAGATTTTGTTTTTAGATCCTGCTTGATGTACTTATTGGTAAAGCGATTGATGATGCCTTCGTAGGTCATGTTGAAGTCTTTCGCACCCACCTTGGTCTTGACCTTAATCGGTTCGCTGTGTAACAAGTCATGCAGTTCTTTCTGAGAATATTTGGATATTTTCTTATCGGGGTCGAATAAGCCCGTATTAATTAAATTACTCCAGTACCAGCTATCCACAGCATATTCATGAAATAAGATCGCGCCTTCATTCAAGGATTTGGATTTGTCCAGGAACTTATCCATGTCCACGTCCAGCTTGCGCCCAAGTCCGTTGCAGTTTGGGCACATGCCCTGCGGGTCGTTGAATCCGAATACGTTGGTGGGTCCCACGTGCGGCTGTCCGATACGCGAAAACATCATGCGCAGAATCGTGTTGATGTCAGTGATCGTGCCAACGGTCGAGTGTGAACCGCCGCCCATTCGCTTCTGATCCACCACGATGGACATGCTTAGGTTCTCGATGGAATCCGCCTCAGGCTGGGAATACTTCGGCAGGAAATTCCGCACGAACATGCTGAAGTTTTCGTTGAGCAGGCGTTGTGACTCGGTCGCGATCGTATCGAATACGATGGACGATTTGCCCGAGCCTGATACGCCTGTAAAGATGGTGATCTTGCGTTTGGGGATGCGCAACGAGACGTTCTTCAAATTGTTTTCACGTGCGCCGTGAATCTCAATATATTCCTGGGGCATGGTCTCTCCTCTAAGTTCTCTGCCAAACAAAAACAAAACGGGCGGGTAAAAGCATAGTTGCTTTTGCCCGCCCATGACAAACGAACTGATATTTTAGAACATTTTTTCTATTCAGTCAAGGTAGGAATAGTGTTCAACTCACTGCTTTTTTCACAAGTGCGACGATCTTCGCCTCTTCGGCAGCGGTCAGTTCCTTCAGCGAGAAGGCACTCGCCCACATGTTACCCTCGTCGAGATTCGCGTTGTCGTGGTTGAAGCCTAACGTTGCATACTTCGAATTGAACTTCCCAGCGCTTTGGAAGAAGCAGACGATCTTGCCTTCCTCGTTGGCATATGCGGGCATTCCGTACCAGGTTTTCGGCGAGAGGGATGGCGCGTTAGCTTTAACGATCTCATGGATACGTTTGGCTAAGGTGCGATCCAATCCTTTCATCTCGGCAATCTTATCAAGCACGGCTTTTTCCGCCTCTTCCTTGCTCGCATTCGCCTTTCTCTCTTTGAGGGTTTCCTTCATGGCTGCGATTTCTTCGGCAGATAATCCCACATACTTTTTGCTGGTCGCGGTGGATTTCTTTGTGGACTTTTTCGTTTCTGTCTTTGGGTTCATATAAATCTCCTTTTCTAACTTTAAGTTGTTTTGACACCTTGCACATAAACCAATTTACCTTTATAATAAAGATACTTCAAAATAAAGATAGTGTCAAGGGTAAATTTCTATGACAAAACCAACAAAGACAGATTTGAAAAAACGAGCCCTAGTAGCAGTAAGGGAGTACGGCGTTAATTTAACTCAGTTCCGAAACGCCATAAGTGAATGGGCGGGACTCAACGCAACTGACATGGAATGTCTCAGGCTTCTATTTCAAAAAGGCGTTGCCACACCTTCTGAACTTTCAAGGCATACGGGCCTCACTTCTGGTGCGACGACCGCCATGCTCGATCGGCTCGAAAAGGCGGATTTAATTGAACGCCGACCCAATCCCAATGACCGCCGCGGGACTCTGGTCGCTCCTAAAAAATCGAGTTCCGAAAAAATGGCGTCATGGTTTGAGTCGGCGCGCGGCGCACAAGACGAACTGATCTCAAGCTACTCTGAAAGCGAACTGGAAATCATTGCCGATGCTTTTGAACGATTTGCAAAACTTTGGGACAATGAACGTAAGAAGGTAAAAAAGGATTGACAGATTGCATTACTTCCCATCATATGCCTTTTGCAGATCGGCAACAACAATCTTTTTCATCTTGAGCATCGCCTGCATCACACGT